>DYOB01000301.1 GCA_020720765.1 Borreliella garinii | reverse complement strand
TGATGGTCCCGTAAATCATGTAGGCAATTGAATATACTGTCCCCTGAATTCCCCAATTCCCCCGGCCTTGGCCGCCGCTGTTACCTGCCTCTTTCCCGCTTCTCGTGTTTTCATATATACCCTGACCTGTTCTGAATTAACGGCTTTCCCTGACATCAAAATCCTCCTCGGTTAAAAGTGGTTTTAATGCCAGGTTTTACCATAACGAACCGGCCAAGGTAATTGTCATCTACCGGCCAAGATAATTGTCACCTAATATTTTAAGGCAGGTGAACGCTCAGATCGTAACCGGCGAGTTCAGAAGTGACGCCCACCGCCCGGTCAATGCGGGCAAGCACTGTCAGGTACTTGTAGTAGGTGCCAACCAGGCTGGACTGATTTTGAGTGTAGAGCAACTGGGCATCGTTGAATTCGAGCAGATCTCCGAGGCCGGCCTGGTATCGTTCCATGGCCAGTTGGAGGTTTTCCACTGCCAACTTCAGGGTCTGGTCGGCAAGGTCAACGGCCTCACGATTTTCTGCGGCTCTCAGGTAGCTGTCGGTGACATCGCGAGTGACTTCCAGTTGGAAGTCTCGCAGTCCCGCCTGCACCTGCCGTAACTGGGCCGTGGCCTCGGCGACCTTCCCCTCTGTTGCGAATCCTGAAAAGAATTTCCAGTTGAGACGGGCGGTGATCTGCCAATTGTCTGCGTAATTGGCCAAATCGGTCTCGAAGTTGTCATAGGTGCCCACTGCATCAAGGGTCGGCCAGTAGTCGCCTTTGGCCTTGGTCAGTCCGGCTTCGGCTGCGGAAATAAGGTATGTATATTCTTTCAGGCCCGGCCGGTTCTTTTCGGCATTCTGCAGCAGGCTGTCAAGAGCTCCTGGCATCTGAGGTTTCTGGGCGGCAAGCTCCCACAGCGGCGGTTCATTGTTTACCGGCTTGTAATCTCCATTGTTGGGGGCGATACCGATGACATTTTCAAGATCTACCAGAGCTGCCTTGTAGTCCGCTCTCGCCTGTAGCAGGCGCAATTTCTGGTTGGACAGATTGACTTCGGCGTTGGTTACATCAATTTTAGTTCTCACGCCTGATTTATAAAATATCTGAGCCCGGTAGAGCTGCTGCTCGTAGTTGGAAACGGCCTCTTCAGCGACGCCGATGAGCCGCTCATGTTCCAGGACCGTGTAAAATTTTTCTTTCACCTGGAAAACAAGATCGTGATGAGCCTGGGCAAGGTTTTCTGATGAAGCCTGGAGATTGAAAGAACTGGCATCAATCATCCCTGTCGTCTTGCCGAAATCGAAGATCAACTGTGAGACTTGCAACAACGCGGAGCCGACATTGTCCGCGTCCACCGGAGATTGTGCGTCAATAGACTGGCGGCCATAGCCGATGCCGCCGGAAAGCTGCGGCAAATAGAACGATTTGGCCTGGGTGAGGACTCCCTGGTTGGCCTGGTACTGCTGCCTGGCAATTTCAATTTTCGGATTATGTTTGATGGCTATGGAGACACCTTCATTCAGCGTCAACTGTTGTGCCTCGGCCTGACCCGTCTGAGGGGACAGGAGGCACAGAAGCAGGGTACAGAAAAATAATCTGGGGGAACAAGTGATCATGTCTTTCCTCGTTTTTCCGGGCATTGGTTAATGGGAAGTGTCTTCACAGCCTTATGGCAGGAAATATAGCATCCGAATCCAAGAGATGCCACGATATTATGAACGGGGTGAGAAGCAAGGAACATGTCCTGATTTGTACCCCATTATCCGTGTGGTTGAGGGTTGGGGGCCGGGGGACGTGCCTCCGGTAGTTTTGTATTGATTCTGCTCCGGTTATCAAGTATAGAGAAAGTTGAGCAAGGGCTTCATACGGAGTTCGGATATCAAGCATGATCTCAATGCAGATTCAAGGATACCAGTGAGCCTGAAGACTAAATGGGCAGCGCTTTTTGTCGCTGTAACAAGACTATTGAAGAGGTTGGTTTGCGATGACAGAACATATCCACCCCGCAGCGCCGCATCATATACCGTTTTATATCACCGGCCCGGAT
>DYOB01000300.1 GCA_020720765.1 Borreliella garinii | reverse complement strand
ACGGGCCCTTCGGGCTTCACGGGTCGCTGGCGCGACGGCACGGTCCCGGCGCATTACCAAAGAGCCCGGTTGTTAGATAGATACAGGCTCCAATATCTCCATATAATCTATTATCTCCACCCAGTTGAAGCCCGATAGTCACTATAAAAGTTATTAGTTGTGTTTCAAAGAAGGCGGGAGGGGGCCTCAATCATCCCCAGGTTTTGTGAACAACCCTCACTAAAGTTTCAGTCACTCACATGGGAATCTTGAAAACGGGTTTCAAAAGCGGAACCTGGGAACCGGTGATTATAGGAACTTTATCACCGATGATGACACAAGCCGCGTTGCAAGTTAACTTGGGTGTTTGAGGGACGGGGGGGCATTCCAAAATCGAAATCCTAAGGGGTTCTGGTCAGGTGTATGGCGGACTGAAGGAAACATCTCTAAGTAACAAAAGAGATTCCACGGTTCAACAAGTACTAGGTGGTGCATTCGTGAAAGAGCCGCAATATTTTGGAGCAAGCTTATATTGACGTTTTCGTTCAAATGTACCCATGCCAGTGGTCTACCAAAATAATACATTAAAAACTCTCCTGCCGCCAAGCTTGACTTTGTGTCTGCTATTAACCCACTATCCTTACAGTAGGTTTCAAAATCTTCTTGGGCTATTTCTTTTCCTCTCAACGCTATTTCCAAATTTTGAATATCAGTCTTATCTGGTGCGGAATCGATTTTAAGCACTTTACCTTGGTCATTTGTAACAATTGAATTTATATCTTTGAAGTATTTTGATATGACTTCTTCGGTATATTTAAATGTTGGTTCAGACCAGATTTCTAATTCCAGTATGCTTTTGTATTTCATTATTCCCCTCCAGGAAAACGAATCTTTACATCTTGGTAACCAGGAGGTCTATTAATATGTAATGTTTTATGACCTGTGGTAGAGGAAATATGAATGCCCGCTACAGATCCATCCGATAGTGTTTTTTCACCATTTTCACCGATTGTGACAGGTAGAGAGTCAAGTGCCCCTTCTGCACTTCCATCAGGATTCACAAAATGTCCTTTTACAGGACGCCCACGACCATCTGTCTCATTTTCGAGTCCATCGGTTATTCCTCCAATTGCATCATTAACTGATTTTCCTGGTTCATCTGAATCATCAGCTTCTCCATCCACAGCCTCACTCATAAATCCGTGTTCTCTTAATGTTTCCCTTAACCTGTTTTGTGCAGTAGGATTTTGTTTTAATTGATCAAGGAGCCAGGTCAGGGTTTTCTTTGCATCTTCATTTCCAAATACATAGGCAGCTATTGCTAAAAGACCTAGTACTATTATTTCATCGACTGGTCCTGTTACAACATCATCGGGACCAAACCACCGCCCATCCGGATCTAGATACTCGAAAGGTTTCCCTCTAATTCCTTATAGGTGAATAGTTTAACCCATGCCTCTTATCCAAACTCCAATGTTTGAACCCTATTCTGTCAAAGAACTAAGGGTATTTTAGTGTATCTTGAGGGTTGGAGCAAGTATTTTTTGGGGGTTTTAGGGAATAGTTTTCATATCTCCACCCTGGTTAGCCCCAGGGAAACCTCGAATTCCAGCGCCATCCCCGTTTTAACCACGGGCCCGGCACCTTGGCAGAGAGCTGGTTGTTAAATAATTACAGGTTCCAATATATCAAATAACTCCAATAACTCCACCTTGTTGGGACCCGATAGACTGTCATCACCGGTGTTGACAATAGATACAATACAACTTTCAAAGGTGGTGGGAGGGGGCCTCAATCATCCCCAGGTTTTGTGAACAACCCTCACTAAAGTTTCAGTCACTCACATGGGAATCTTGAAAACGGGTTTCAAAAGCGGAACCTGGGAACCGGTGATTATAGGAACTTTATCACCGATGATGACATTTCATCTCTATAGGACAAAAGTAACTTTGGACTAGTAATTTGTTTACCGAAGTAAAAACTCATCGTATATTTTACCTTCGTTAGGAGCCTGTTGCGCTTGAGACCGCAGGAATTTACATGAGGTTGAACTGTGTG
>DYOB01000076.1 GCA_020720765.1 Borreliella garinii | reverse complement strand
ATAAGGAGTAACTGATCGCGTTCAACGCTTTTGTATCGTGTCGCCATGGGCAACAGAATATCACACAGTTCAACCTCATGTAAATTCCTGCGGTCTCAAGCGCAACAGGCTCTTAGGACGTCTCCGAGTGTCGCTAGAAACCGGTCTTCCCGTCACGTCCCTCACCATGGGAAACCATCCGACGGGGTTACCCAAGGCATCTGCGGAGGTCTAGAAGGGAAGGATATCCTTCACCATATGGTTCATCCCAACTTCGGATGAAAGGACCTCGGGCACAGATTCCTGGCCGCTAAGAATATTACTGAGAACCAAAAGTATAAGGAGAGTTTTCATCCTTTTAAGATACTAATTTTCCGGATCGCTTTTTAAAAGACTTGCCTTATCCAAAACCTGATGGGGATATTTACTCCGAAGCCGTAGAACAGCTTCCTCCACCCTGCGCTTTTTTCCAGTCTCGTCTTCAAAAAATTCCTGTTGGGAAAGATTTTCCCGTCGTTCGAGTCCTGTAAGGGAAACCCCAAGGAGCCGGACAGGTTGTCCATTCCATTTCTTTCTGAACAAGGTTCTGCACTGGGAAGCCACCTCTTCACCGCTACCCAACCATCCTGAAAATGTCTGCCTTGCTGACCACGTGGAAAAATCATCAAGCCGAACTTTAAGTACCAGGGTACGGCTCCTCCAGCCTTCCTCGATGGTCCTAAAGTAAACTTGATGGCTGAGTTCGAGGAGGGTTTTATTGATAAGGAGCGTTGACGCATTATCATCCTGAAATGTCGTCTCAGAACTGAGGCTTCGCTCCTTAGGTTCCGAATCAGGGTCATAAGGTTGTATACCCCTCGAAAGCAACCCGAGGCTTCTTCCGGCTGCTTCACCTAAAAGCCTTCGAAGTGTCGAATCCTCAACCTCACGAATAGCCGGAATGGTGTTTAAACCTATCTCACCAAGTCTGTCCCTCGTTTTTTTCCCAACGCCTGGAAGTGTTTGGGGATCTTTGACATCCAGAAATTCTAAAATCTTTTCGGGCAAAACACGAAAGACCCCCCCTGGCTTTTTTTCCTCAGATGCCATTTTTGCAAGAAAGGCGTTAGTAGCTATGCCAATAGATATACTCAAACCAAATTCATTCATAATCCGTTTTTGTATTTTTATAGCAGCTTCTTCGGGTTCTCCAAATAAACTTCTTGTTCCAGACATGTCGAGTCGTGCCTCGTCGACAGAGATTTGAACCACTATTGGGGTGAAGTCTCCCAAAAGTGTGATGATTTTTCTCGAAATTTCCATGTACCTTTCCATCCTGGGTCTCACAAAGATCCCATTGGGACACAACCTGTAGGCTTGGTTGATGGGCATGGCGCTTCTGATACCGAAGGTCCTTGCTTCATAACTGCATGTGGATACTACCCCTCGTTTTCCCGGCTGGGCGCCGACTATAACCGGCACACCCTTGAATTGAGGGTTATCGACTTGTTCGACCGATGCAAAAAAAGCATCGAGGTCCACATGGAATATGACGGGATGGCCCATTGTATTTAATTCCCGCCGGCCAAAACATTTTTAAAGTCGACGGTTAGTGTTGATGAAAGTGGCAATTCTGGGATTCCGGTAATCAAGGAAAGTTCTGGATTCGGCGAGTATTCGATCCTTCCTTCAAGGTTGATATTAGGGGTATCGAGAAGGGTAATTTTTAGTTCAATATTCCGGGGCGGATTGCGTCCTATAAGAAAATCGACACCACTCCCTCCAGGCAAGGATTTGTAAGGGAAATTGGATTCAAAAATGACCATGGGTGAACCTGGACTTTCTAAACGTAAAAACAGATTGTGCACATTTTTTTCAAGATTAAAACGTATTTCCCAAATTCTTCTATCGAGAAAAAGACTTGTTTGTGCCTGAAAGGGCACCGCCTGGGTCGGCAAACTTTCCTGCCAAACGACTGTTTTTTGATGTAATGGAAGTGTCTTCCACTTCCCCTGCCACAACAACGAATTCGAAGAAAAAGGTTGGTCACTTTTTACTTCAAGAGAAGCGGTATTTTGAAAATAATTCAGGGCTTCGTTGAGTTCCCATTTTTCTCCCGTGTTTTGGAATAACTGGCCGGAGACAATATACGTTGTTAGCCCTGTGAACAGGGCGACAGAAACTATCAACCCCGTTTCCAGCTGATGACGTTCGTTATTCTGAACACGTTGGTGCTGCTGATAGTGAAAAGCTTGAAAAAGAAGTAGAAGCGGAAGAACAAAGAGTGAGATGAGCATATTTCCTTCCAATGGACTGAAAAGAGCGGCTTCGATAAGAAAGGGATCGGGTTCCACGATAAAGGTATCCCAGATTCCCTTTATAGTCCAAAAAGGTATAACGATAAAAAGTCCAGCTTTAACCCAGCGCCATGGAAGGAGGGTATAAAGCAGGGAAAAAAGAAAACTCCACAGAAAAAAGAATGAAAAACCGAAACTCAAATACATGGCAAGAAGCGTCATCAGCAAATAGAGAACCAAGGTGGATGTTTGATAAAAGATACTCCACCGTGAGAGGGGGATTCTCCTGAAAAAGAGGAAAAATCCCAGGTATAAGATCATGGTTAAAAGAATTTTCCAAACCAGAAAAAAAAGGGGGGAGTGTTTCCAGATATCACTTAAAGGACTTGCCCATACTAAAACCCGAAGGGTTTCCGTTGATATATACAAAATTACAAAGATCAAGGCGTAGTATACCGAAACCTGCCAAAAGGAAGGAAAGAGCGATGAAAAAATAAATTTTGTCTTCCTGAAAAAAATAAAAGCTAAACCTAAAATGATGACCCAAACACTAAGGATAAAAAGGACGTAGGAAAATTGGTCCAGAAAAAAGGTCCAACCGCCTATAACAAAGGTTAAATAATGCCTGTCCCAGGTCTTAGGAAAACCTCCCGACCATTTTTCTAAAGTTGCCGATATCCCTACCTCGACCCCTTTTTTCGCTTCTGAACCAGAGGGTAGTGTTTGAATAATTACTGCGGGGATGTTTCTCCTAAAAAAAGGGTCAAGAGGGGTAGCCTGTCCAGGAAGGTTGAACCTAAAGAAGCGAGGCCTGCTTCCTGAAAGCCGGATCTGGACCCCTCTACTCTCAAAAGCCGAAAGAATTCCGCTTACCATCCAGATAGGACTGCTGATACCCATGGCAAGGCTTTGTAAAAGTGGATTATTGTCTCCACGAAGGTCCATATACAGCAAGGCCGAACGATCCGCTTCAGCGAGAGAATTAAGGAAAAAACTACTGCCCTTCGACTCAAGGGGAAATTCTGGGTCTTCCGCCCCGCTGAAAATCACTTGAAGACCTATTAAAAGAGTACTTTTTGAGAATTCTTTAATGATAGCTAACCCTAAATTGGAATTTCGTCTCGCTCCCTTACCATTCATAGGTAGAAACAGAAGGAGCTGTTGTCCTTTCGGGTTCCCGAGGTAAACAACAAACTGCCTCGAAAAAGAATGTCCTAAAATCGTATCAGAGAGTATATTCTCTTTATAGGTGAGTTGTTCTTGAATAAGGAGTTCTTCCAAAAAATTAAAGAAGGATTTTTCTACGTCCGCCCCTTCTTCAACCGAAGTATTTGACAAACTTTGAGAAGTCCCATTTAATGGTGAGAGGAGACGGTAATCCTGTCCTGGGAGTTCAGCGAGTATGAAAGTGAACGCCAAAAGGAATATTCGAATCATTAACCTATGGTAGGTTTATACCGCCCCACAAGTCAACACACAAAGGAGAAGAACATTTTGTGGAGATTATGACAGAAATTCTTACAAGATTTACACCCACGAGTTTTACCTCCGAACCTGTCCAAAAGGAAAGTCTGGACAGAATCGTCGATGCTGGCAGATTGGCTCCTTCGGCAAAAAACCGCCAGCCATGGAGGTTTATCGTCATTCAAGGTGAAAAGACTAAAACTAAAATCTTAGACCCTTGTTATAACGAAAAAATCGTCGAACAAGCGGGAGCAGTCATCGCCATTTGCACCACAAATATAGAATATAAGATGCCGAATTCACACCTCAGCTGGCCTGTGGATCTGAGTTTTGCAGCTGCGTACATGTCTCTCCAAGCCCAGAAAGAAGGCCTCGGGTGTGTCATATATTCTACTTATCAAGAAAATGAGATTAAAGAAATCTTGACCGTCCCTCATTCCATGCGCATTCTTTTACTCTTGCTTATCGGGTATACTGCCGAAACTAAAGAAGACCCTCCGGAACGTCTCAAACGCGACCGTACGGTTTCAGAGGAGCATTGGTGAGGATACATGGCTGAAACACCAAGGAGAAAAGAGCTCGAGCTTCCGATAAAAGTTCTTTTTAACGAAGACGGGCAGAATTTTTTTCTTAAAAATAATAAAAAACTCACCAAATTTAGACTAGCTGAGGATCTAGATTTCTATGGTATCCTATTTCAAACCTTTTCGCCCGCCTCAATCCAACGGCTTCTTCTTATAAATTACATAGCCTATGTCGAAATCAGCCGCCCAGAATTTATGTCGAAGAGGCAGGAAGTGATGGACCTGAGCAAGGTCTTGACGTACGGAACCTTATACAAACGCTTTGACGACATTGTTTTGCAAAAAATTATGGATGCGGACGTCGTAAAAAACTGGAACCGCAAAAATCCCGCAAATATCATCGATAAAAAAACTAGCATAAACGAAAATGCCATCATCCAAGCCCTGGATAAGGCGCGCTCAGCCGTAAATGCTATTAAGCAAGAACTTCTCCGTCCCATTATCGAATCCGTAAAAAGTAATGATTCTATGCTACCCGAAGAAAAAAATGTACAACTTTTCCTATCTGAAAAGTATTTAAACTATCTTAGACCCATGACTTGGTACCTTCTGGTCAAGTTTCGCGACAACGACGATATTATCAGCCTTTTAAACCAGGTTGAAACGGTTCTGATGGAATTTATGGACAAATCTAAAATCGCAGAATATCTGAGTTTTATGATTATGGAACTTGCCGTCTCCGCTGAAAATACCAACATCCAGAATTTTGCCAAACAACGGTATAAGGGGACTATGGATCCCAACTCCGTTGTCTTCGACCCGGAAATCCGTAAAATGGTCATTGAAGAAATGAGCGCCCGAAACCAAAACGTCTTTCTCAATTTTAAAGTGGGAAGCGACGGAAAGAGCACGGGATCTAGGGCGCGTCTTCAAGTAAAGATCTTCAACAAAGATACGGGTTACCAGGAACTCAAGAAGAACGTCGAAGAAGGAAAAGGCGCAAACGCCAGGCAGAAGAGTCTTTTGGATTTTTTCAAGGAGGACACTAATGAATCGGGTGCCAATACTGACCTGGGACTCTACTATCTAAGCTACCTGAGTGAAGAATGCACGAGGGTCGGTGTCCATTTTGAAACAACTGTCAACCAGGTTCAGGCGACCGGGCTGACCATGATCACCCTAAGCCTCCTGATCTGATTTTTTCTACCTGTTTCCCCTGGGACTGTAAAGGTACCGGAAATAATCCATATCCGTCGTCAAAGTTTTCTGCAACCTGGGAACCACTGTTCTATAACTTTCGATAGCTCTCCAAAAATTGAAGAACTCGGCATCCTGCCGGTAGGCAACAGCGTAGATATCCGCAGCTTGGGCGTCGGCTCGACCTTTGATCTGTTCACTTAAGCTGTAAGCCTCGGAAAGGATTGTTCGTTTTTCTCTTTCCATCTTACCAAGAATTTCGCGTTTTCTACCTTCACCATACGAGCGTAGACCTTCAGCAATCTGCTTGCGTTCGGTGATCATGCGGTTGTACACAGACTCGGTAAGGTCCTCCGAATAGCGGATCTGACGTATGACAATGTCGAGAATTTCAATTCCGAATTCCGTCATGGACTGCTGTTTAACTTTTTCAAGAATTTGGGCGCTGAGCATGTCGCGTCCGTTGCGGACTTGGGGATAGGTTCTGTCGGTCCCGATCATATCCCGGGTTGAGTTGTTCTGCTCTGCGGTAGCGTCGGTCGGAACTTCAAGGGATGGAGTACTTTCTGGAACAAGGACAGGAGTACGTTCATTGATCAGGTTTGTGTTTCTTACCGCTTCGTGAAGCGGGTTGTTGGAAATCACCGTACGCGTCGCAGGGTCGATGACCTCGTCCAACCTTGAAAAAGCCCGGTCAAGGGTGTTAACGCTTTCATAGAATTTTTCAAGGTCAGAAATAACCCACCTGGCCGTCGTGTCCACCCAGATAAACTGGTTCTCAGCGGTCGGAAGTCGCTGAGCGTTACCGTCCCAACTTAAAATCTTCTGGGGAAATACCGTCACAGAATGGACAAAAGGCACCTTAAAATGGATTCCAGCTTCCTTATCCGTTCTTACCAATTGGCCAAACTGTGTGACAACGGCTTGCTCGCCTTCGTTGAGAATATAAAACGGACCGGCAACTACCACTAAGAATGTCAGGATAGCGAAGGTGACGCCGACGGCAACGTACATATTTTTCTGTTTAGGGGTCATGGCACATTTCCTTGGTTGGGATTATTCAAATTCAAGAGCGGGACAAGGTTTGAAAGCCTTCGGTCCAGAAGGATAGTATCTTCGTTTTCTTTCGGGAATACAGCTTCTATGGTTTCGTAATAAAGCCGGTTCCTCGTCACGTCGGGGTTCCTGCGATACTCGGCTAAAACCGAGATAAACCTTGCGACGTCACCGCGGGCGCGGTTGACGCGTTCGGTGGCGTAACCCTCGGAAATCTGGATAGCCTGGTCGGCTTCACCGCGGGCCTGGGGGATTTCTCGGTTGTAAACTTCCTGTCCTTCGTTAATCAACCGATTTTTATCCTGCTCGGCGACGTTGACGTCTTCAAAAGCATCCTGGACCGTTCCCTCAGGGGGAACGACATTTCCAAGGTTGACCTGGATAACGTTGATGCCAAGTGCGAACTTCTTGAAAGCTTCGTTCATTCTTTCCTGCGCCTGCGTCATGATGGCGTTTCGCTCGGAACCAATAACATCGAGGATGGCCCGGTCACCAACAAGGAGGTTCACGACGCTCTGGCTGATGTCACGGATGGTTTTTTCTTTATCTTGAACCTTAAACAACCAGTTGCTCGGTTCGACGATCCTATATTGAATGACCCACTGAATGTCGACTATATTCAGATCCCCGGTCAGCATCAGACTTTCTTTTGAAAAATCTTTTGTGGAAAGTCGGCTGACGACGCCAGCGCTTTCTGTTCTATAGCCGAACTCGTAATTTTGGACTACCTTCGTTGGAACCAGGTACACTGCTTCTATAAAAGGAAATTTGAAGCGCATCCCTGCGCCTTCAGTCCTGTTGTAGCGCCCGAATGACGTAACAACAGCTTCTTCGGTTTGATCCACGAGGAAAATACTCTGGAAGATCAAAATCAGTAAAACTATGACAACGATACCTAATGTCATAAGTTTAGGGGTGAGTGTAAAGTTCACGGGTCTGCGAGATGAATCGGACATGCCGACCTCCTTTAATTATCTTCTGTAGTCGTGCTTCACGGGAGATTTGATTCTCTGGATCAGCTCTTGTGTCCAAGTGTTCCGAACACCGCGGCGCAATAATTGGTCCAATAAGACCTGTGCTTCTTCGGGCTTGTTCATTTCAATATAACACTCTGCGAGTTCCTGGTAAATGCGGGTGTTGTTGGGGTCGTTTTTCAGGATGCCCCTCAGGCTTACAACAGCACTCTCCCACTGCCTACGCATTTTATGGACCAAGGCAAGCCCCAAGACGGCGTACATATCGTACTCGATATTCAGGGCACGGCTGTAGAAGTCCTCCGCTTCGTCGTAACGCTCCATTTGCCTTAGAGCGTCACCTGCGCGGGTCATAATAACCTTGTTCCGGGGGTCCTTGTCCAGGATATTTTTCCAGTACTCCAGGCTTTTATCGGGTTCATTCATACCTCTGTAACAGTCTGCCATTCCAAAGAGCGCATAAAAGTTATTGGGTTCTTCCGAGAGGACCTTTTCAAAATACGGCAACCCCTGTTTAAACGTTTTAAGTTTTCTGTGGCAATTCCCCAAGGAGGTGAGAATCCTGACGTCCGCGTGGCTGGGGTCCTTGAGGTAGGCCCTTTCCCACGCCCGCATAGCTTCCCTGTAATCCTTAAAATCAAAATAGAGGTGGCCCAGACCGATAAGCGCGTAGGGGTTTTCGGGTTCAAGATCCAAAACACGGTAGTAATAATCCCGTGACATGGTAAAATCCCGAGTTTTCCGGTAGGAATCTGCAATCCTCGTTAAAACTGTCACGTTCTCGTGATCATTTTTAATAAAGTCCAACCAAATCTGCAAGGCCTTCTGATGAAGCCCAAGGGACTTGTACACATCAGCGGTACCGAACACCGCATACGTATTGTCTGGATAGAGTTCTAAACATTTCTGGTAATATTCAAGGGCTTTCCTAAAGTCTTTGCGTTTACGCTCGACATCCCCCAACCCTACCAGGGCGTAATTATTATTCGGGTCCTGGAGGAGGATTTCCTCGAAAACAAGCAGGGCTTCGGAAAGAATATTTTCCTTTAAAAAACCGTAGGCCTTTTTTGAAAGCTCTGCGAGCTCCCCTTCGCCGTGGGGAATTTCATGGTCCATTCCGTGAATAGTTTCTTCACCGGCCGGCATTTCACCGGGTTCAAGCCTGCTCATTCGTCACTCCTTAACCAGAATCTAACAACATCTGCCATCCGGGTTATCAGTTCCCGCGCTTTATTTTTTTCGCGCGCCATGTAAAAAAGTTGGAGTGCGGCGAGTATTTCGCCATCCTGTGCAAGTTTCTCTCCAACCCTAACCATCCCGTCCTGATAACCAATGGTGATAAAGATGCGTTTGGCTTGTTGAACGTCACCCTCTCCCAGCAAACTATTCCCCCTTCTGATCAAAACACTTTTTTGATCAGGAGAAAGAGGTGCCGGTTCGGGGCTTGTCAGTTTTATAAAGCCTTCCTTAGGAATTCCTTCGGGAAGCTGACTTTTATCCATACACGCCTTCGTACATGTTATTCAATTTCGTAGAGAAAAGCAAATGCCTAAACGCTACCTTTCGTACTGGGAGGTTCTCCCTCTTTCGCCCTATAGGCTTGGGCCAAGGCTTTTCCGAGGGCTTTAAACAAACACTCGGCTATATGGTGGCCGTTTTCACCGTAGCGTGCCTCTGCGTGAAGGGCGATTTCGGCCTTGGAACTCAAGGCGATCATAAATTCCCTCAATAGACTCAGATCAAAGGTTCCTGCGTGCGTCTGAGGGTATTGAACCTTGTAAACAGCTGTGGGCCGGCCGCAAATATCAACAGTGACCTCGGAAAGCGCTTCGTCCATGGGAATAACGGCGTGTCCGAATCGCATAAAGGAGGAAAGAGATTTTTGGCGATCTTGAAAAGCCATTCCTAAGACTAACCCCACGTCTTCGACAAGGTGGTGGGGATCCACTTCGAGATCGCCGGCGGCGTTCACTTTGAGAAAAAATCCCCCGTGGAAAGCAAGAGCCGTTAAAAGATGGTCGAAAAAAGGAAGGCCAGTACTAATTTCAGGGGCTTTCGCACTCTCCAAATCCAAAACAAGGCGAATCTTTGTTTCCTTCGTGGTTCGTTCAATTTCCTTCAAAGTCTTCCTCCAGTACTATCATCGACAGGTTTGAGTCTGGCTATGAGGCTGCGGATAGCCTCGTAGTGCCATTTATAATAGGCCCTGTTGGCCACCAAGTGTACGGTGATTTTTTTAAGTTCTTTCAATACCACCAATCCGTGCGCCTTTAGAGTCGAACCCGTTTCAACGAGGTCGACGATATACGGCGCTAACCCGAGGACAGGTGCCAATTCCACAGAACCGTCAAGCCTGATGAGTTTTACCGAGGTACCTTGTTCATGAAAATAATCGTGGGTAAACCTAGTAAATTTCGTTGCCACGGTTAAGGGTCCCCATCCGTGTTTAGCTTGTTCAGGGAAACCCGCTAAAGACATGGTTGTGCTGCCGAAAGGCAATTCCATCAGTTTGAGAAGGTCGTCCCCGTATTCGTAGAGAACGTCGTCCCCGCAGATTCCCAGGCCGGCGATTCCATACCGTACATAAGTGGGAAGGTCAGCATTTTTTACGAGGATGATTTTCAACATACCCGTTTCGTCGACAGCGACAAGTTTCCTGTCCTCAAAGACAAACTTCAGTCCCCGGGCTTCAGCGTAGGTACTTACCTGGTCGAAAAGCCGGCCTTTTGAAATTACAAGCGTCAGGGGTTCTGTCATAATGCAACGACCTCGCCCTTAGCCCTGGAAAAACGGGCATCACTCAGGCGTTCGGCCCAAGTATGTCCGCGGGCGGATCTCACAGCTGGTACAAGAGACTCCCCGGGAACACCGACTTTTTCGAGGACGCTCTGCTGGAAGGAAAAACCCACACTCGGGGCGTGGACTCCGAAACGGGATAATAATGTATCATAACGACCTCCCGTCACTGCAGGCTCACCGAGTGAAGGTGAGTAAAACCTGAAAACAAGCCCAGTGTAGTAGGGCATTCTCCCCGCTTCGCTGAGGTCGAGAACAACCCTGTCTTTCAATCCGTTTTCTTCCAAAATTCTCGCTGTCTGTGTCCAAAAAAGGACTTGCTCCTGCTCTTCCTGGGTAAAATTCCTGATTTGCTTTTCAAGCATCGATTCAGCTTCGGATGGAGTTCCAATAAATTGAAGGGACCGCCTCACCTCGGGGCTCAAAGCGTCCCATGCGGGTCCGCTTGTTCTTTCTGTATCCCGCAAAAGTTCTGCTTCGTGTAGAGCGTCCCTTGGACGGGTCAAAAAGCGGAAGAGAGCGCGGCTTCCCAAATGGACCCGCCACTCGGGTAGACCGAACTTTTCGAGTACTTCCGTAGCGAGCAGGATCATTTCCCAATCAGCCTCCCCTTGTCTCGCTCCTATGTATTCTGCTCCGGCCTGAAAGAATTCGTCTGAAGACGGGTCGTCGGGGTTGGCGTGGCGAAGGATGGAATCGGAGTACCAGATGCGCAAAGGCTGGCTGATTTCTCCCAGTTGCAGACCCAGAACCCGAGCCAGAAAGAGCGTGGCGTCGTTGCGGAGAAAAAGCAGGTCCCCTTCCCTGTCTGTAAAACGGTAGACCTGTTCGGGGTTCACCAGGCCGCGGTAAGGCTCAAAAAAATCGACTAGCGGGGTATGGACAGGAAGATAACCCCATAAAGTAAAGAGTTCAGCAAGTTCCCGGGAAATATGAAGGCGCCTGAAAGAGGACTCCAGGGCCAAACCTTCCGAACCAGGCGGGATTTTTCGGCGAAATGACTCGGGCATCAGGGTATTTCCTTCATGATTGATTATATTCCTTTTATCGGTAAAAAGGATTAAGGTAAAGAACCATGCCCAGTATCGAAAGAAAAAGTATGGACAGACTCAGCCAAGGTGATAGACTTCTTGTTGACATTGGTCCCATGGCTAAGGCCGGCAGACCTATCGATGAGAAGACTATTACTCTGCTCGGAAAACATAAGGTTTCCTACGTTGCCACTCTGACGACGAAGTACGAAGAAAAACAGTGCATTACCGGGAAGAAGTTCTGGCTGCCGGGGATAACCTGTTCCACCCGTCAAAGATGTCCGGGCTTTATCGCTCTTTTCAAAAACTCTATGATATCTGGAACCTCTACAACCCCAGGCTGCCTGAATTTCGAGGAAAGCGCATCCTGCCGCGAACCGGACCGCTTTCGGTTCGGTTTCAACCGATTTTGGTCTATGAGCCTGTCGCGCTTGAGACCGCAGGAATTTACTTGAGGTTGAACTGTGTGATAGTTTGTTGCCCATGGCACCACGATACAAAAGCGTTGAGGCGGCCGAACTTGTACCCTTGGAGAGTTTTCAATCCAACCAAGCCGGTAAGGCAACCAAGGAAA
>DYOB01000299.1 GCA_020720765.1 Borreliella garinii | reverse complement strand
TTTTGCAGAAAGACGAAAACTTCCTGGGAGTTTTACTTGCTCTAACAAATCTTTCACAGGAAAAGTTTTTGAGAATTATCACAGCGCAGAGATTCGCCGCACAAGACTTTGGACCCGAATGGAGCGCGCCAAGAATTTATGCCAAAATCAAGAAAGACGATGCTTTTGCCGAACAAATCGCTCGTTTATTTTTGGAAGGCAGAGACAGCAAACTATTAGCCGAACAGGTAGCAGATTTTTATCTTGACCAACTTTCGCTTCCCGCTAATTGGTCTGAGATCATTCGTGACCAAAACGTAATTGGCAACATTGTTCGCAAGAAGTTGGCAGGCGAATATACTGACCAAAAAGGCGCATTTGTTGAACGTCAGGTTCATAGTATTCTTGATGAAGTACAGCAAAAGCATGGCGTTCCAAACGCGCATGGACAAGTAAAACTCGTTGGCAAAGAGATTGACCACGCAATTCCTTCTCTTGAAGAGCCTTACGTTATGGTAATGGTTTCCTACATGGAGACGACTTCAAGTAACCAGACTGCCAGAGCCAATGAACAACAAGCCATGTTTCAAAAGATAATTGGCGATAATGTCCGTTACCCAAATAATCAAAGGGTTTTCGTCAACGTTGTAGATGGCGCAGGCTGGCTTGCTCGCCGCTCCGACTTGCGTAAGATACATGAAGGCTGTCACTACTGTCTTAATATGCAAACGCTTGACCAACTTGAACCCATTGTTTTGAATCATGTCCCAAAGAAATTTTTCAAGAAATAGATTGTGAGTTAAAGGTATCGCCATGATAAAAAAATATCTTGACAAAGTTATCTTGGGAGATTGTCTCGAAAGCCTGTCAAACATTGAAACTGACAGCGTAGATATGTGTTTTGCCGATCCCCCATTTAACCTTGAGAAGAAATACATTTCTTATAAAGACCAACGCCCTGATGAAGAATACATCGAGTGGTGTAAATTATGGCTTGATGAATTGGTAAGAGTCGCCAAGCCCACTGGTTCGATTTTTGTTCACAACATTCCTAGATGGTTGACCTATTATGCGACTATCTTGAATGAGTCCGCATATTTCCGCCACTGGATTGCTTGGGATGCAATGAGCAATCCTCTTGGCAAAACTCTTTTGCCTGCTCATTACGGCGTTTTGTTTTACACAAAACAGCCAAAGGATTTCAAATTCTACGAAGTTCGAGCGCCACATAAGAAATGCCGAGTCTGTGATAATTACCTGAAAGATTACGGTGGCAAAAAAGATCAAATGCACCCCTTCGGAGCATTAGTAAGCGATGTTTGGACGGATATTCACCGCATACGCCACAACGTAAGACGCGATGAACATCCTTGCCAACTTCCTATTCACTTGCTAGAACGAATTGTTTTGATGAGCACAGACCCTGGCGACATTGTTTTGGATCCATTCCTGGGAACTGGCACCACAGCCATTGCCGCCAAAGCATTGGGGCGGCATTATATTGGACTTGAACTTGACCCGATGTACAAGAAAATTGCGGAAGATAAACTTGCGCAAGTAGAGTCATCTATGTACAACGGCTATTATGTCTCTTACTATCTTGGAAAATTACAAAGTGTCCGAGATGTTGATGCCGCACAATTATTCCCACCGCAGTTGACTTCCACAGAAAAGAAGTTGATAAGAGCAAATGGAAATGGCAATGGTCACAAGCCGAAGGAAAAAGTTCCTGACCCCATTGAACTTATTGTTCAACCTGCCTTGTTACAGAGAAAAGCAACCTATGTAACAAAGTCCAGCAATGAATGAGAACTGCAAACAAATGATGAACTTGCCCAGATGTAAAAGTCTGGGCATTTTGTTATAGCTGTCCAGAAAAGTTTTTTCCAGTAATCCAAATGAGATGTCACTGCGAGGAACGAAGCAGTCTCCCATTGTAGGCGGGGATTGCTTCGGGAAGAACGCCCTCGCAATGACATTTGCAAAAAAGGCGGAAAGAACTTACCTGGAGGACTATATCACCTTCGAGCTGGATGTGCTTGTCTGCTTCGACACTCCCTGCGGTCGCAGCACAACGCCTGC
>DYOB01000075.1 GCA_020720765.1 Borreliella garinii | reverse complement strand
ACAGGCTCTTAAGCTTCCGAAAAGGTAAAGTGTTGCCCGAGAACTTTAATAAGATTATCCTGGTCGAGAATACTGGCTGTTTCCCGGATGCTATGCATAGCCCATATTGGGATTCCTACATCAACGGTGTCAATACCGGTGTTTGATGCGACCATAGGGCCGATGGTGGACCCAGAGGAAAGATCGGATCTCATAATCATACGCTGGCTTTTCACTTTTGCCAGTTCGCAGAGCCGGCCCCAGTGGGCGGATGTTTCGCCTGTCGAAGCGTACTTCAGAGAAGCGTGGGTTTTAAGGACAGGTCCTCCCCCGATGATGGGAGAGTAAAAAGGATCGTGTTTGTCTGCGTAGTTAGGATGGATGCCATGGGCAGCGTCGACGCTGATGATAAAGCTCCTGCTTTTCATTCTGAAGAGGTCTTCCTTGGTTCCCCCTCGGACAAAAATGATTCTATCAAGAATGTCATTAAGAAATGATGATTGGGCTCCTGCCCGATGCACGCTGCCGGCCTCTTCACCGGCAAAGAAAGCCCCTAGTTGTGTCGCCTTGCTGGCCGGAGCTTCCAGGAGGGATGTCAGGAGTGCGTGGCAACCAGCCTGGTTATCAAGGCAGCCTGCGGCAAGAAATCCGCTTTCCGGGTTGATAAGCGCAGGTGGTGAAGAGTTCGAGAGAAAAAGCTCGATTTCAAAAATACTCTCCTTCGCCAATGAAAAAAGTGAGGCCACTCTATCTTCTAGATTGCTTTCGTTACCAGGCGCTGAGGGGAAAAGAGCGGATAATTGTGTTTGGGGATCAAAAATGGCACCTTTAGTATTGACTTCCCTGTTAAAATGGATAGCAAGGTTGGGTATAATGGCGGCTGGGTAGGGGAATTGAACGAGTTTAGTGGTGATGCCACCGCCGGAGGCAAGCATGATCCTTCCTGCTGGAACAAGTTCTCTATCCAGCCAGGTGTGGACTATGGGTGCACCGTATAACTCGACTCCGACCCTTAGAGTTCCATGATCCAAACTCTGGCTCAGGGGTTTGATCTTTAGCCCGGGACTGTCGGTATGGGCTACGGCTCCCCGAACTGTTTCCTGGTCAATGGTTTCCGCCCCTACCCGAAAAGCAATGACGCCTGAACCCGACCTCTCGATATAATAACCGCGTCCCTGTTCAAGGAACCATTTTTCCTGCTCTTGGAGGCTGATCCACCCCGACTGCCTCAAAGTTTTCGTAATCGTCGAGGTGGCATGGTATTGGGTAGGAGATTGGTTAAGAAATTCTAGTAAGGTCACATAACGAGTATGGCACAACACCGGAAAAAAATCAGGTCTTTTTCGCATCTTCCACCTATCAATTATTACTAAACATGTGTATAGTATATGTATGAGCCGACGAGATACCGAACCCGTAGCGGTCCGAAGTTACTTTTCCTATGGCAGAGGACTTCTGAGTCCGGAAGACATTTGTGCACGGGCTAAATCAGATGGTCACTCAAGCGTGGGAATCCTAGATTTGAATTCTCTTTCGGCCCTGACGCGGTTGCGCCGCAGTGCCCGGCAGGAAGGGCTTAAACCTCTAACAGGAGCCAGGTTAAAAACCTCAAGTGCTGATGTTCTAGTGTGGGTTCTCCGGCGGCCCGGGTTGGAGAGGTTGAATGATCTGCTTTCAAGGGTAATCCAAAACACGGACCACGATCTTGCAGAGGATTTATCTGCGTCCGGTTGGACGGGATTGAGACTGGCCTTGGATGATCATCGTGTCTTGGAACAATTGCTCGCTTCCTCTTGGGGCCGGGGGCGCCAGGGTCAGGATCTGCGGGTTTCACTTGCCTGGAAAAGCGTCTGGGGTCCCCATCTCCAGTGGGCAAGGGCAAAAGGCGTCAAGGTTTTAGCAGTCAATGAAGCTGTTTGGACCCAGGAAAAGGATAGGGGGTTTTACCGGGTGCTGCGAAGTATCGATACCCGCGTGGCTCTGGATTATCTTGCCCCCTCGGAATCCCTTGAAGACGGTCAGTTCTGGCCGCCGCCGGAGGACCTTGAGCAGGCTTTCAGGTCGGTGCCCGAGGCTCTAACCGAGAGGGGGCTTCTTGCTGAGGAAGCCGCGGGAAGTGAACTTGAAGAGACAGGGTTTGTTTTTCCGGGTTTTCAGGGGATGGCCGAGTCCGAGGCTGCGTCGCTTTTACGGTCGCTGTGCGATAAGGGAATACAGGATCGCTACCCCCAGCCAAGTCCGGAACTCTCCCGTGAAATTGCAAAAAGGCTGGAGTACGAGATGGAAATTATCGAAGCAAAAGGCTTTTCATCGTACTTCCTTACAGTCCACGATATCGTGCGCCGTTTCCCCCACACCTGCGGGCGCGGAAGTGCGGCGGCGAGTATTGTATCTTTTCTCTTAAAGGTCACCCACGTCGATCCCCTGCGCTACCATCTTTTTTTCGAACGCTTCCTGAACTGGGGGCGCCACGATCCGCCCGACATCGACGTGGATTTTCCCTGGGATGAAAGGGCAGAAGTCCTGCGTTATGTCTTTGAAACATACCCGGGCCGTTCGGCCATGGTCGCGGATCACGTGACATTTTCTGACCGTTCACCCTGGAGGGAGACGGCCCTCGCCCACGGTTTGGGGGAAGCCGAGATTAAAGAACTTATCCAGTTCAACGAACGGGGGCAGCGGGAAAAGATTCCGTCTTATATAAGCGAAACGGCTCTGCGTCTAAAAGGCATGCCCCGCTTCCTGGGGACACACCCGGGTGGTGTGATCATCACCCCCGGTGCCATACATTGCTGGGTTCCTACACAGGTTTCCCCTCTGGGCTGGCCTGTCATCGCCTGGGAGAAGGATGGTGCCGAAGAGGCCGGGCTCGTAAAAATCGATCTTCTGGGAAACAGGTCGCTCGCCGTACTTCGGGACTGTATAAGGGGTGTTAATCCCTTGCGTAAGGCCGCCGGTAAGGGGGAAATCGTTTGGGAGAAATTTCAGCCATACAACGACAGGCCTACCATTCATATGATGGAAGGAGGGGATACACTGGGTGTTTTCTACATCGAAAGTCCAGCGACACGGCTCCTGCTCCGGAAGATGGGTCACGCTGATTTTGAAGATCTGGTAGCGGCCTCATCCATCATAAGGCCGGCGGCTAACCGGTACGCCAGTCTTTTCGTGGAAAGGCTGAGGGGAAAAAGCTGGGAAGCGCTTGACCCCGATATGGAGGCCCTCCTTGTGGAATCCAAGGGTATCATGATTTACCAGGAAGATGTCTCCCGGGTCGCCATGGCAGTCGCAGGGTTCGAGGCGGCGGAGGCGGACGGTCTGCGTAGAATCCTCTCCAAGAAAGACCGTGCGCGGAAGCTCACAGATATCCGCGAACGTTTTATCAGCGGGGGGGTGGAGCGGGGCAAGGCTCTGGCTGTTCTTGAGAGCATTTGGGAGATGATGCTCTCCTTTCAGGGTTATTCGTTTACTAAACCCCACAGTGCGAGTTATGCCCTGGTCAGTATGAAAACCGCTTGGATGAAGCACAACTACCCCCTGCATTTTTATACGGCCGTGGTCAATAACGGCGGAGGTTTTTACACAACCCAGGTTTATGTCAATGCTATCAAGAGGCTGGGTTATAAAATCTTTCCCATGGATGTCAACCGGAGTCAGGCCGCGTGTACCGTCGAGAACGGGGGGATGAGGCTGGGGCTGGGTTTACTCGCCGACTGGCCGTCGTCGGTTTGTGAGAGACTCCTCAAAGACCGCGGGCGCTCAGGTCCCTTTTCGGACTACGCAGACTTTCTTTCCCGCCTGACTCCCAGTCTCGCCGAACTACGTCCTCTGATACGCTCTGGAGCGCTGGACTCGCTGGCAGGCGTACACAACCGGCCCCAGCTTTTCTGGATGTTTTTCTCCGCCCAGAAGGAAGGGCTTTTTCCCGAGTACCTGCCCGTTCCGCCGAAACAGATTAAGGCCTACAGCCGGGAGGTCCTGCTCAGGGATGAACTGCATTATACAGGGTTGATTACGAGTGTTTACCCCCTGGAGCTTTTTCGCGAAAGAGCGAGGCGCCTCACCTTGAGGGCCAGGCTTCCGCCATTGGTGGTCTCGAAGGTTTTATCCTCCATGAAAGGCTCTCTTGTGAGTGTGGCCGGGATGTTTGTGACGCAGAAACCGGTTCTTGCCAAGGGGAGCCAGTCGATGGCCTTTGTGAGTCTGGAAGACGCGGAGGGGACCATTGAACTAGTGGTTTTCCCTGAAGCCTGGGCCCGCCTCAGGGATACCTTCGCCCAGGGTTCCGCCTATCTCGTCTGCGGCCGGGTCTGTGTCGAGTGGGGGGCTGTGACTCTGGAACTTGAACACGCAGTTTGTCTCAATCGTCCCGAATCCATGGGCAATGTAAGAACTTGGGCGTACTGGGGTATGGCTGAAGCCATCTAAGAAGACACTTCCTAAAGTTCCTCGTCTGTATCTATAAGGTTAAGCCGTGCTGATTCCATACCGGGGTCCAGTTCCAGGGCTTTGGAAAAATACTGTTTAGCCTCCGGGAAATTCTGCCGGATAAAGGCGGTGACGCCGAGGTTGTTCCAGGCGCGGGCCAGGGTAGGATCGAGTTCAACGGCGCGGCGGTAGCAAGCTTCGGACTTGGTTAAACGGCCTTCGTCATCCCAAAGCAGGCCCAGCTCGTTCCAAATATCGGCACGGCCAGGCTCCAATTCCGATGCTTTTTGTACTGACTCGAAGGCCTCGGCATTTCTGCCAAGCTCCTTGAGACAGAGTCCGAGATTCAAAAGAACCCCGGCCGATTCACCGTGTTCTTTTAGATGTCCCCGAAAGGCCAGTTCGGCCTCCGGGAACCTTTTCTCCATGAAAAGCTGGCCGGGATCTTCGTTCAAGGTTCTTGTGGTGCAACGACGGGGGGTGCCGGCGGGGCAAGGTCCTGAAGTGTCCAATCTCCAAGCCAGAGTCTGCGGCCGCGTGTTTCAGCGGGCCATCGCCCCTGGGAATCCTTTGTGCCGATTTTTACCTCGTAGAGGCTCCCGTCTTCAGTTTGTAGAGTCAGGGTCGAGACGGAGGTGAAATCAACAGGCCATTCAGAATCCGAAGCGTAACCAATGGCTCTGGAGTTATACGCCCTCGTGATGAGGGTTCTGCCTTCGGGCTCTTGAACTCCGCTGGCGTTAGTCCAGATTTCCTGGCCGTCGAGGGTCGAACGTGTCAGGGTGAAGGATTTAAGGATTTGGTTTTCCAATAACAGATCACCCGTAAGTTTTAAAGATTCAATAGTCGATTCATCCTCGATTCCTAGAAAAAGAGAGTTGTCCGCCCAGCTTTGAATATCCCTATCGAGAGCGCTCGCCGCTCTTCTGTCGGTGAGGTAAACACTTCCGTCCTTTACAGTCTGGACGTAGATCCTACGCCCGTCGGGAGCGCCCGAACCGGGGTAGATCTCAAAAAGCACGGCACCTGCGTCTGTCTTCCCCGTGATGGGACGGGTCTCAGGACCGATGCCGTATTCAGCAGCTGAACCCGTTCCGGTGCGCACGATTCGTTCTTGACTCAGTTCAAGAAGTGTTTTGACATAGGAATCTACCCGTTCTTTCATGGCAGGAAGAACTTGGTTCTGGTAGTGGACTTCCCATACTGAATTTTGACGTATTACCGTGAGGTCCTGGGTGATTTCAAGCCGGCCGACGAGTTCAGGGTTGAAGTTGAGCAAGGGCTGCCGGGCCGAGGAGTGAAGAATAGCGCCGGGGGAGAACCAGAGGCCGAGGAGGAGGAGAAGTACCATGACTCCAGCGGCTCCAGCGTAGATTTTAAGTTTTGCCTGAAAGTTCATTTAGGACTCCTTACGGTAGAATAGGGAATCTCTTCCCGGCGGGAGCGCCGCACAAGTCTGACGACACCGAAAGCTATGACGAGACCCGGTACGAGGACGATTCCCACGAGTTTAAGAAGCAGGTCTGCAAAATTTCTTCCCGCTTCATCGCGTATGCCTGTGAGTTCCGTTGGCCGCAGCGACCGGCTTTTTATCTGGAGAATCATCTCATCCTGGCTCAGCCACTCGACGATCGAACCAAGGAATTCGAGGTTGTAACTCGCATCGTTTCGGGAAAAAATATCGGTAGGAATGCGAACATAGTCGCTTGCCCAATCCGAATCCCCTATGACGATAATCCTGTTTTCCGGACCCTGGGCAACAAAGGTTTCTGTATTTGCGCCTTCCGGGGCTGTTTCCTTTGAGAACGCGGATTTGAAAGTGCCGGAAAGGGCTAGGGCAAGGTTATAGCTTGCAGCTTTCTCGTGTCCCATTTGCAGGGCTAGCATCCCCATATCGGGTTCGACATTCAGATTTTCCTGCATGGCAAAACTGCGATCGCTGGACTTTAAAAGTCTTACCACGCTGATTCCTTCGCGCTCCTGGATACTGAGCGGTGAAGCCCACATAAGGTCGAGTCCGCCAAAACGTTTGGTGATGGGGTGTTCAAGATTCACTGTTTTCGGATCGATTTGAAACCAGAAGGGGTAACGCTTGAGTTCGACACCCTGCTGCGACTGAAACTGGAGCGTACGTACATAAACATCCAAGATAAGAGCTGGTTCGACCTTCACGCCGTAGCTTTCTGCGAGCATGGTTAGAGGTTTGGGATAAGCGGGAAGTGCGGGAAGGGTCGGGGCGCTGATATCAACTTCCACGCCGTCCAGGGCTAAAAGACCCGGTCGTCCGCCCATGAAAAATTGGTCGACATTGTAGGCGTCAACTTCGGTCAGGTCCTTATGCCCCATAACGAGGAGCAGGTCCAGACCTGGGTCCACGGGCTGTGTTGAATCCACGACGACGAGTTCACCGGCTCCCTTGAGGTAGGTGTTCAAGACCGTCCAGTTATTCTCCAGGCTCTGGCCGCGGTTTCCCAGAACCACACCGATTCTGCGTGAATCCTGGCGGATAAGTTTCCTCAAAGCCGATGTCAGCTCGTATTCAAGGTTATCGGGGTTGTATACATTGGGGAGAACTTCCTCCCTGCCCAAATACTCAAGGCGGATAGCACTGTATACCCTGGCGACAGTCATCTGGTTCTGTTCCATAACCTGGATTTCCTGGGGTTGAACCTGAAGCCTCTGTAGGTCGGGCTCGGAGCCGCTTTCCTGAGGATCTATAACCTTGACCTTAAACCGCCCTCCGGAATTACCCGCATATTCCCAGAGCAAATCTTCTACAGACTGGGGAATGGGACTTGCTCGGAGCTTTTGGCTGGCGTAATAGGTGACTTGAATGTCTTCCTTCGCCTCCGCAAGAATGAGTTTAGTCGCTTCGCCAACGGTAAAAGCGCTTGTCGAAGTCACATCAAGCCTGATGTAGTACATACTCATGATAAGAGCGCCAAGGACGAAAATCAGTGCAACCGCGGCAGCAAGAATTTTTTCTTTCGTCAGGTATTTCATCTTATTTCCCCTTCCTGAACACAAGGCTCTTGGTGTTCAGATATAAAAACCCAAGAGTAAGCCAGATAAAGAAGCCGAGGTCGCGGCTGTCGAGGACTCCCCGCTGAAGTTGCGAGAATCTGAATTCGAGGCTGATCCACCGGATAACCCCTGCCAAGGGTTCGGGTAGTCCGATGGATGAAGCCAGTGAACTCGCCAGGGTGAGAACGAGAAGAAAACCAACACCAATCAGGAACGAAGTGATTTGGTGCGGAACGAGGCTTGAAGCGTACATACCGATTGCCCCGGCAGCACCGGCTAAGAGGAGGGCGCCCAGGTATTCACCGATCACTTGGCCGGATTCAAACTGTCCTAAACTCATCGCAACGATGCTTAATGGGAGGGTTAAAAGGATCATAATACTTGTGACGCTTGCGACTGCAAGAAATTTTCCCAAAACCAGCGCACTAGGCGGGATGGGTAAGGTGAAGAGGAGTTCTGCGGAACCTTGCCTGATTTCTTCGGCCCAAACCCTCATCGTCAGAGCAGGAATAAGGATGATGAAGACCACGGGGAAAATACCGAAGAGTCCTCGTAATGTCGCCTGCCCCTGGACGATGAAGGAATTGATAAAGAGAAACCAGAGCGCTGTAAAAACCAGAAATGTGACGATGACCCCGTAGGCAATGGGTGACTGGAAATAACTCCGGAGTTCCTTTTTCCAGATAGCCCCAACCGGAGCAAGCCGTGCAGCAATTTTATCCATGGTGAACCTCCCTTGTGAGCTGGCTGAAGATATCTTCGAGACTGAAGGTTTCGGGAACTAGGGAGAGAATCTTTCCCCCGCGGCTCACTGTCCAGTCAAAGATCGCTTCGGCACCGTCGGTTCCTGTGGCACATTCAACACGGATTTCAAGGCCGTTAGGGTGGGGGGAGATTTTAGCAGCCGAACTCCAGATTCCCATATCGGCCAGACTCTCAGGGGCTCCTTGAGGGTCGATGTTTTTTACGACGACGGTGTAAGTGTTATGCCCTTGAAGGCCCTGGGCTATGTCGCTGACAGTTCCGTCGGCCTTGATGGTTCCGCCATGGAGGATCAGTACCCGCTCGCAGAGTGCTTCTACTTCCTGGAGGATATGTGTGGAAAGGACAACGGTCTTTTTCTCCCCCAACGTCCTTATCAGTTCGCGGAAATCCTGGATCTGGTTCGGGTCGAGTCCGCTAGTAGGTTCATCGAGGATAAGGATGGCAGGATCGTGGAGAATGGCCTGGGCCAACCCCACTCGCTGTCGGTAACCTTTAGAGAGGTGTCCTATAGTTTTATTGTAAACGGCTTCGAGGCCGGTCTGTGTGACTGCGCGGTCGACGGCGTCGGGCAGTGTAACCTGACGGGCTTCTATAGCAAACTGAAGGTATTCTGACACGGTGAGTTCGGGGTAGACGGGTGGATTTTCAGGAAGGTAACCCATGACCCTTTGTGCTTGTTGGGTCTGTTCCGCTACGTCGAATTCATTGATCCAAGCCCGACCATGGGTCGGTAGATGGTAGCCTGTAAGGATCCTCATCAGCGTGGTTTTTCCCGCGCCGTTGGGACCGAGCAGGCCGACTATTTGGCCGTCAGGTATTTCAAAACTCACGTTGCTCACGGCCGTAAAACGGCCGTAGGCGCGCGCAAGGTTTTCCGATTTAATCAAGTTGAACCTCCTCTAAATTGCCTAAGGGTAGTATTTGTCCGTCCCTGGCCAAAAATGCACCGGGGAAAATTTCTTGTGTTTCTTTCAGCAGCTCTTTTAAGTCCCGTTCGCTGTTTCTAGGACTGTAGTGGATCAGTCCCATGGACAAAGCATCGGCTGCAAGAGCGATCTCAGCAGCTTGGGTTCCAAGCAAGTGTTTTTTTTCGGCTGCGTCTGGAGCGTTTTCTTTAAGGAACATCCCTTCACAGAGAAGAAGGTCGGCTCCCCTGACCTCGGCTGCAATGCCGGGATGGGGTGCCGTGTCTGTGACATAGGCAAATTTCCTTCCTCTTCGAGGCAGACCCAGGACTTGGGACGGTTCAATTTTTTTACCGTCAGCGAGTTCGACCTCGTGGCCGTGCTGAAGACGGTTCCAAAGCGGACCCAGGGGAATTCCTAATGCTTTAGCTTTTTCCGGATAAAAAATTCCGGGCCGGGTTTTTTCCTCAAGGGTATAACCCACGCAAACGCGTGAATGGTTCAACGGAAAGCTCCTAATCGTGATGTCTTTGTTCTCAAAAACAACCTGAGGCTCGTTAGGGTTACGGATTTCCTGCACGATTACCTCATAATTCAGGTACATTTCGAGGCTTCTCCTGCTGGATTCAAAAAATTCTCTCACCTTGGGTGGACCAATAAGGTAAAGCGGCTCGGTTCTTTCGACTTGGCTTGAAAGCATTAACATGCCTGGTAGGCCCGTGATGTGGTCGGCGTGGGTATGACTGATCAAGATAGCACTTATGCTCTTCCATCGTACGCCAATTTTTTTCATCGCTACCTGTGTTCCTTCTCCGCAGTCGAAGAGAAAGAGGTCTCCTTCGTGACGAACGAGGGCACTTGTTAAAAATCTGTGGGGCAAGGGCATCATCCCCCCGGTTCCAAGAACGAAAACTTCTAAAGCCATGGGTCGTTAAACTATCATATTTGATGATTTCATTCAAATACCCCGCGAAAAGCCCTTTCCCACTTTTCTGTGCGTATTTCGCGCCA
The DNA here is from genome assembly GCA_020720765.1 of Borreliella garinii. Lineage (GTDB taxonomy): Bacteria > Spirochaetota > Spirochaetia > JABEVK01 > JABEVK01 > DYOB01. The sequence continues at coordinate 1,859 of DYOB01000075.1, read as the reverse complement.
GAAAACCCATCCGCCGGGTTCGGGTAAAGCGGCCTCAAAACTTTCGTCTTCACTCCTGACTATTAAGTAGGGTCCAGCAGTCGTATATTCCCAAAAATTGCCGGGAGGCCCACCTCTTTCGAAAACCCATTTACCCTCCCCGTTACCTCTGAGAACAGAATCACCGTGAAACCATTGTGTCTTGGCGGAACTTCTTAATGGAACTGTGGACCAAGCGCGCAGGAATTCTCTTACCGCCTGCCATCCGGGCAACCCCTCGATCCGCCCTCTTTCTTCTCCCAGTGAGTTGAGAACAATAAGGGTAGGAAGTACGGTTTCCGGCGTCTTGAGCTTCCATCCCGCAGAGGATAGAGCAAGAGGACCGGATGCCCTCAAAGGAAGGTAGACCCTTGAACTCCACTCGGTCAGAGGCCCTGGACCCAGACCTTGCTCAGTGACCGCATAGGGATCCGGTGAGGCGGAGTTTGCCACAAGAAGAAGGATGGGTTTTCCGCTCTGCTGGGACTGGGTCCTCATTTGTTCGGTATCACGTGACCAGAAAAGCCCTTGAGGGAAAACCTGGGAAGAAGAAAATAGAAGAAACAAACAAAGAAAAGCCGCCCTTGAGGACGGCTCTTTTAAAAATGCTTGATTAAAGTTGGAAACGGACACCTATGTCCGCACCGATATTTCCGGTGGTCACGTTGTACATACCTTTGAGGTCGATCTTGATCACAAAAATATTGATGCTCGTTCCCCCGTAGATTCGAAAGCCCCATCCGTTCACAGCAGAAAGGACGCTGATGCCGTCGGGGTTAAGGTCGGGAACAGCAACACCGTAAGAAGCAGCCCCGGCCTTGATCTGGTTTACTGCATCTTGACCTGTTGCACCACTTGATAGCATTAAGGTGGAATACCAGCCGGCACCGGCTTCCGACACAGCCAGACTTGCGGCGACACCTAAATAAGGTGTGAGAATCAGGAGGTTTTTTGAAATCTGCGCTTTGAGATCGATAACGTTTGAGGTCCACTTGACGCCGAGTTTTGGATCAGTAAAAGTAAGGGTACCGTCCGTATGGTCTAAACCATCATTATAAGGAACATTATCAAGGGTGATCACATCATCTATAGGAAGGTACGCAGACCCTGTCAGGTACGTATAACCTGCACCTATGCTTAAAGCCGGGGTGACTATGCTATCTTGAAGAATCGCCCAGCGAACGTCCGCACCTATGGAAAGGTATTGAACTTCGTAGGTGGGAAACATATCGGTAACGGGTTTGGGGATAAAACCGACCTTAAAACCCACGTCGAAAGGGAGGAAGAGGCCGCCCACTCGGGCATCGGCAACGACTACGGGAAGGGGCAAGCCCCAGTCACGGAGTTCTGTAGGAAGCGCAGTATTAAAGTTGTTTAAAAGTTTCTGCATCGTATCCTTGGAAATCAAGACGGCGCCTGTAGTTATTCCTATTCCCAAGTGCGGAGGTACGCTGGGGACTAGCTGACCGATATAAGCATCGGACCAGTTTCCGCCTACAGCTGCAGCAAGGGGAAGCGAACTCGCTAATTCGCCCGAAAAAGATTGAATGATGCTTTTGAATTCATCAAAGTCAGGAACTTGTGCTTGAACTTGAACTGCCAACAACACGAGAAATCCAGCTAAAAGTCTTTTCATTGATCGTCCTCCATATATTCTACATTCTTAACGTATCATCAAATACGATATATATCAATTGGCCCCTTCTAAAAACTTAATGGTTACGGGACTTGGGTCTTTCCTCCCAGGTTTAGGCTTGGTGGAGTCTCGTCGTCGTTACCATACCCTAGGTACGGCGCCTCGACTCGCTCCATTCGCCTACACCTGGAAGAAAATACCCTTC
>DYOB01000298.1 GCA_020720765.1 Borreliella garinii | reverse complement strand
TTGAACCAAAAATAAGTGACCCGAGGTGGTGCACTTTGAAGTGACCGGCGACACTTTCAGCAGTTCCTGAGTCCAGACATTGTTCCGGTTTTGGACAACAAAGATTACGCGGACCACAAGCGGTTGCTGGAGCATATTGACCGGATTCTCAATGCCAGCGGGGTCGAATTTTGGCTAAAAAATCACGATTTTTCGGCGCCTTTCAAAATTCACTCTTTCCGGACAGGCTCTATTTAATTACTCTTGGCAGGCAATCGTAACAGTGCTTCCTCCCCACATAGTTCTCAATATCACACCATATTTTCCATTCGGAAATTGAAATATGCCCCCAACCTCTTCGCCCGCTGCTATTCTAATCGCCATCGGGCCATTGTCTAAGTCATCGAGATGACTGTAGAAAACAAGGCGACTATACCAATCCGCAAGAACCAAGACCTTTCCATCACGATCGAGTGAAGCCGTGCCGCGCTGAAAAGTGGTGAGCCGAACATAATTGGACGTCCACGATGCGTCTCCGTCCAGTGAGCGAAATATGGTGATTCCTCCGCTCTCGGAATTGTCGTAGCTATATTTGATCGCGACAATTCCGCTACTTGGCATAGCTTGAGAAAGAAGCCTTCCTGGGATGTTCCTCGCTCCTACATCACCAGACAAAAGGTCAACACTTACATTGACCTCAGCGCCCATCTGGATCAAGACGTGCTTAGAATCGGAAAAGGAAACTGCAGACTCTCCATTAGGGAGGCTTGGCGATATGCTTATCGTGCTTCCAGAATGTGGATTCGCTGCGGATGCGGTGTATAGAAAAGAGCCGGAGGATCCGCCAAAAACAATTGCCAATGTTTCATCATCAGAAAGGGCTGACGCGAGACCCGACCAGATTGATATGTTGAGACCGCTAGAAACAATATGACGTGTCCATTCCGATTCATTTGGAAGTCGCTTTAAACATATTACTTCGCCATTATACTCATCTTTGCAGACCATCAATATGGCTCCATTAGAAAGAACAAACAACCGGACATCGCGATATCCATTGTTATCATAATGGCCGGGTTCATCATCAACCCCAGTTCTCGCGACGAGCTCCGGTATGTCCCATCCACCATTCTCTTTCTGGCGGGTTAAAAACAAGGAGTTCGTAGTCCGGTTTTGGAATGCAAATAGCATTTTGCCATCGGGCTGAAATGCGACTGCAAACTCGCCAAGCCAATCGCTTGAAGCGATTACTGGATCAAACAGCCAAGGCAGTTGTTTGAGTCGGATAAAATACCGTGCTTTGCCTTCGATTGTTCCTGCCGAGTATCCGGAACCGTCGTCGTCAGTAATTTTTACGGGTGAAATCCAGTGTTCTCCCCAACTCATAAGATCCGAACTCTCCTCCAACGTAAACCGCCGCACGGGGTCATGGTGAAAAGAAAAACGAAAATTGGTATAATCGTCCAGCCAACACCTAATTGGCCCAGTGGCACCATTAGAAGAGTGACAGACCCCCAGCATTAACAACGCATAGAATATTGGGAATCGCATTACAGTTTTGATAGTCATTTTAGTTGTAGCGTGATTTTTCTGCCGAACGTCCGCGATCACCGATCACGACTTGCTTTTGGCGCGGATCCTGCGGCAGCAGGATGCGTGACAAAAGTGCCGAAGGCATGGTGATTCGGTCCATCGGCCCGTGTGCGCCCAGCATGGGCGCGTTGCAAATGGGGTGAGAGTCCCCTGTGAAAGAACCAAAACATGAAAGCATGAAGTAAATCACCAGTCGAAGCCAACTCCGGGAGGGTAACCGACCGGGGGGAGGAAGGCTAGACAAAACCTGCAAGCCGATGAACAAGAATCACATAGAAGGCCGACGCGACGGGACGAGCTGGCACGGCACAGCGAAGTCCACAGGTTCAGTCGTGGAGGTAAATGTGGCGGTTGTGCAGGGAAGCAACGCGTTCTTACCTGGGGAGATCCCACCGGGGAAGCCCGGAGGGAAGTCAGCAGAAGCCGTAGTAGCGAGCAGAGAACCGGGGACCGCGATAGGTCCGCATAAACTCGAAACCGGAACACTCGATGCCGCGAA
>DYOB01000297.1 GCA_020720765.1 Borreliella garinii | reverse complement strand
TAACGCCAAGGGTAACCTGCGGCGGCCACTAAACTTGATTCGAAGAACGCTGCTCCCCGCCGTCAGGTTTGCCAGTTTGTTATGTGATTTTAGTTAGTTACTGCTCTATCTGAATTTAATTTGCTCCATTTTTCAGCAGCTTTTTTTTCCACATCAAAATTTTCTTCCATGGGTGTGGTGTGATGCGGTTTTCGTCTGGCGTCCGTTACAAAGGATTCATTGCAACCCCAATGTTTGGCTTTGCAGAATGCCTGAATGCCGTAGGTATCCTCACTGGGATTGGAGCGAAGAAAACAAACCCAAAGGAAATTATTCAAATCTTTTGCACAGAAATCACTGTCGTCCACTAAAACGATCCAGGCGAGTCCTTTTTGGGAAAACAGCTTGGTGTTTAAAATGTCCATCTCGACGCAGAATTTTTCTACTTCCGCTGATCGGTCTTCCTTAGGGCACTGCTGTACTCCCACTGTATCCAGGGTGTAGGAAGGGGCTTCGATAACAACAATACCGGGAATGATTATCCTGGGTTTGCTGTAACCATCGGGAAGGACAAATGTTTCCGGGACTTGGCTGCAAAGCTCCCTGCGTTTTTCACCGGCTGCAGCGATGACGAGTTTGGAGCCCTTATGCAAGCCATGGCCGGTATAATCCAGTGTGTCCATTGTAGTATTGGTTTGAAAATGAAGGTTTTCTCGCCAATCCACTCTTTGTAGGATGTGCTGTAGATAAGACCTGACATCCGAAGCAACCAGTTTCTGGTTGTCTTCGCCTGCACAGATAAACAAGTATTTTGTTAAGGAGATTTGATTGAAGCCTAGAAGCGCATTAGCCTGGGTTAATATTTCCCGAGGTTCTCTCCGGTCATAGGGGACATATCGTTCGGAGCCGATGGCCAACAGAAGACTATGTACTCCGGCAGCATCTACGGCATGAACTTCACGAACCCCTTTAACCTGGGTAGGAAGGATATTCCCGGTTAATCGATGCACAAATTTGCCAAATATGCTGTCTTCCTGAGGTGGTCTTCCCACCACGGTAAAAGGCCAGACCGCGTTTTTACGGTGGAAGACTTTCTCGACCTTCAGGTATGGATATGGGTGTTTCAGAGAGTGATATCCCAAGTGGTCTCCGAATGGGCCTTCCGGTTTTGTGTCTGGCCCCACAGTTCCCAAAATACAAAAATCCGCGTCTGCTGAAATGACCCAGCCATCAATTAACGTGTACCGAAATGACCTGGCTGCGAGCATTCCGGCAAAGGTGAGCTCACTCATGCCTTCCGGCAAAGGCATCATGGCCGCAACAGTATGAGCCGGGGAGCCGCCGACAAAAATACTGACTTTGAGATTCTTCCCTGCTTCTATTGCCTGGGTATGATGGATGCCTATCCCTCTGTGAATCTGGTAATGTAAGCCCACTTCCCGATCTTGAATATATTCGTTGCCTGACATTTGCACCCTGTACATGCCCAAATTTGATTGCAAAATGTTTGGCTTGTCAGTGGGCGATAGAGAGCATACCTGGGGAAGAGTGATAAAACTTCCCCCATCCAAAGGCCAAGAATGAATCTGGGGGAGATCTTGGATACGGCATTCACATTCCAATACAGGAATATTCTTTTTCCAGCCGGGGTTCATGCCTGCCTTCATTTCACTCAAACGAACTGCATGAGGAATACCGGAGCGGATATGACGGGGCAGAGAGTGGAAGGCGGTCCTCGGAAGGGTAAGCCATTTCCGAGGTTGGCGCAGAAGAGGGAGCGGATCACTCCAGGCTTCCAATAAAAGCTGCAAAGGATTTAGCGATTTTCGGAAAAGAAATTCCATCCGCCCCATGGTTCCAAACACATTGGAAACTCCCGGGAAATCAGAGCCTTTGATGTTTTCAAAAAAGATGGCCGGCCCATTTTCCCGGTGCACTTGGCGATGGATGGCTGCCATTTCCAGATATGGATCGACTTCTTCCCGAATTCTCAGGAGCTGCCCGGTTCGTTCCAGGTCATCAATACATTCCAACATGGATTTATGCACGAACCAAAACCTCTCACAGGGATGAAATTAAATTGGGAAACATAA
>DYOB01000296.1 GCA_020720765.1 Borreliella garinii | reverse complement strand
GGCAACTTCGGGAGAGAACGACGAGTTTGGGCAAAGGTATATCGTTGATTTTTTGATGAAGAATCGCGGCAAAGAAGCAGTCATTCGCACTACCTGGATTATTCGACATGGAGAAGACACGCCTCGATTAACCAGTTGTTATGTATTGTAGGAGACAAAATGAAACAAAAAGTCAAATTATTGGATGTTGTCGCATTAACGCAGGAGATTCCCGAACGCGACCTTTCACTCGGACAAGTAGGAACCGTTGTCGAATTTCTTGCCCCCGATGTTTATGAAGTGGAGTTTACAGATACCAACGGACGCACATTTGCCGAGTTGGCAGTGCGGGCAGATCAATTGTTGGTTTTACACTACGAACCTGTGATGGCATAAAAATGAAAATCCTTGAAATCCTCGACACACTCCGCCGCGCAGAGAATGAGAAGTTTCATTTTTAATGCGTGAATTTTTCCTGCTTTATAATAAAGATGGATTTATTTACTGTGCAAGGTAAGGAGATAACCATGTTGGCTCAAACGGCTTTGAAATATGATGTTGAAGTAAACAAAAATGGACTGGTCGAGTTGGCTGTTCCATTCCCTGTTGGCGCGCATGTGACTGTCTTTATCCTCGAAGCGGGCGAGTCTTTTACAGACTTGCTTTCCGCTTCCGAAAGCAGCTTGGCATTTTGGGATAATCCTTTGGATGATGAGGACTGGAACAATGCCTGAACAGGGTGATATTCTGCTTGTGCCAATTCCGTTCACTGACCTTTCATCGCAAAAACGGCGCCCTGTGATTGTCATCTCCAACAATGCCTATAACCAGGCGACATCCGACATGGTGGTTGTTGCAATGACTTCCAATCCTGCTGAGGCTGATTAAAAAAGATTTTCAATTAAGAAATTGGCAAGTTTTACGGTAGAGGTTTAAATGCCTATATTTGAGTTGACAGAAAATGAATTACGAAAAATCGAAGAAACTTCCTTTAGCGCGGTTGGGACAAGAGAACGCGCAGACTTGCAACGCATATTACAAAATCAAATAGAAGTCATTGCTCCTGGTACTTTGATTATTGCGGAAGAATTTGGAGAATGGGACGATAGTCGTCGCCGTATTGACCTATTAGGCGTAGACAAAGACGCAAACTTGGTTGTGTTTGAGTTAAAACGGACAGAAGATGGGGGACATATGGAGTTGCAGTCTTTGCGTTATGCGGCAATGATCTCAACAATGACCTTTGATAGGGCTATCGAAATTTATTCTGACTACCTTAGTGGAAAAAGTAATGATGATAACGCGGAACAAGCCCTATTAAAATTTCTTGATTGGGACGAGTATGATGGCGAGCTTTTTGCCCAAGACGTTCGTGTTGTATTGATTTCCGCTGATTTTTCAAAAGAAATTACATCAACCGTTTTATGGTTGAATAACTACGGGCTTGATATTCGGTGTGTTCGTATCAAACCATATAATGATAATGGGCGGACTTTAGTTGATATTGAGCAGGTAATTCCTTTGCCAGAAGCAAGCGAATATCAAGTTCAAGTTAGCACCAAAAGCAGACAGGAACGAGTTTCGCGGATTTCAAAAAAGGACTTTACTAAATTTGATGTAAAAATTTCTGGAAAATTTGAAACCCGCCTAGCAAAACGAAACGCTATGTTTTTAGTAGTTAAGACATTATGCGATTCAGGAGTTGCGCCTGATGAAATTAGCGGGGTTATTTATTGGAGGAACTTATTTCTTGAAACAGATGGAACTCTAAATTCTGATGAATTTATTCGCACTGTCACGTTACAGCGCGAAGCGGGCGGAAAAATGTTTGAAAGACGCCGTTGGTTCTGCGAAGAAGATGAGTTAATTCATTTTGAAAGAAAAACCTACGCCTTCACTAATCAATGGGGCAATAGATGGAATTCCGCTATGAATTTATTGAAAGACGCTTTCCCTGACGCAAAAATAGATTTTTGGGCAAGTAAAGAAGCAATAGAAGAATAAAACCTCCACATACTTTGTGGATGAAAAGGACTCGAATCATGACAATCCCCGAAATACTCGACACCCTCCCCTACGGACCCGCACCCGAAGCGTCCAAACCCGCGC
>DYOB01000295.1 GCA_020720765.1 Borreliella garinii | reverse complement strand
GATTTTTTTGAAAAATACTGTATATTTATATAATATTATAAATAATATAAATATATACTTTTAATATACTTCTATATTATAATGTTTTTATTTTTCTTTTTTAAAATTTCTAAAAGAAAACTAAATGTTTTAAAATCAATATGGAGAAAACACTATGCCTGAATATGATGCTGCTTCGCAGCCTTTAGACATCCTAATCTCAGGGTTATACATACCCGAACTCGATAACGGCTTCTTGAGCCAATCATTGCGTCTTGGTACAGCCCGGCGTGCAACAATAGAGTCTTCAAGCGTCTACTTGGAATACATAAGCATAGTAGATGTGGTAGCCTTAGCTGGCTACGCATCTGCTACGACTAATTGGCGCAATGTAATCAATTGCTATTTCCAACCCCCGATTACGGCCAAGTCTTGGCATAGCGCAAGGACACAAGCCGAGAGCAAATACATAAACCCCAGGATAACAGGAGATATGAGGGGAAAAACGGCCGTTGTGCCGTTCAATGTGGCAGTTTCGGTCTTATGTAGACTACCTGCAACTAAAGATCAGGCAATTGCTGACATACATAGAATATACCGAGAACAGAGTGATATTCTGAGCCGCTTTGAAATGAAGCCTTCGCTTGATGCAGCCCTCGGCTGGGGTTGAGGATAAGTGAATTAAGCCAGCAGATCAACCCTAGGAGGCTATCGCCTCCTACCCACAGAAAATAAGTAGCCTACGGCTACTTATTGTCTGCTGGGGCTGCGGGGTTGACATGCTGTCTGAATCCACTTTTGGGTTCTATACGCCGGGGCAGCATTACAACTAGCCCCCAACTAGGCCACCTAGCCCAACTAGCCCAACTAGCCCAACTAGGCCCGTTTTTATATGCTTACTTACAGAGGAAACATCCCATGAAAACTGTGAAAATCTTGATCCCAGCAACACTCATCCAGACTGCCGTATCGTTGGCTGAACTGTGGAAGGGAAACATAGCAGATTCCGTTGCAGGACTTGACGAATGGCTAGGCCAAAAAACGGAGGAGGAGGTGGTTGTAACTGACATGGCCGTTCTCGGCCTGTTCCGCCTCGCACATGCGAACGGACGTGTAAACGTATTGTCTATAGGCTTTACAATGCCTAACGGCACTTCTCAAGAAGTGACCGTTGCCCATGACGGGCGGCTTAGCTTGTGGTACACGTCCGTTCTGGACATCGGAGGAGATGTCACTTCAGAGCTTCTTAGCTTACGGAAACATCAATCTAAAAACGGAGGCTAAGCAACGGAGGCAAGGGAGGAAGAGAAAATATGCGAGCGTAGCGAGTATATTTTCTCACCCTTGCCGCCCTAGCTGCCCATGTTACAATTTAACCCTAGCCCAGAAGGGCAATTTAACTTTAAGGAACACATATCATGAACATTGAAACATTACAGTACGCCCAAATTGAAACAGCTTTGCGCGACCTGACAAAGTATGCGAGCGGCGGTATCGCCATTGAGTCTTCACCCATTATTGAGGCAGTCCTACGTGCTCTATACGAAGCATCCCAGCTCCAAGAAAGGGTCGAGGATGCAACGAGCTGCCTTATGTTCTCCGACATCAGCGATCACTGTAATACTGAGCTTGCGTACAAAATCTTAACTCATCAAGCTCCCCTCGTTGCTAAGTTGGGCGAAGATGCAATCCGGCAGTACGAGAAAAAGCAATTGCTGGTGTTGCGCAGTGCGTACCGCAAGCTTGAAGGTGAGTACCAGGAGCTTGTAAGCTCCATTCGGGACTTAGCCATGCAAGCAGGTGTGGCAGTACACCGTGATGAGTTTGACGATGACGAGGATGACGAATATTCAATCTAAGAACGGGACTTAGTCATTGCCCTCCGGGGCATACCCAACCAAAGCATGGACTAAGCGACGGAAGTCAAGCAGCCTAGCGAAGCGGCTGCTTGACAACCTAGCTGTCCATGCTACCCTGTATCGCAGCCCCGTTGGGCTGCATTAAGTAGAGTATATTATATGACACGTAAATCAATTCCAGACTTCGTCCCTTCACAGCTGGGCGAGTATTCAATTACATTACGCGGGTGTGACCTTGACTGGGGGACGTTATCCATAA
>DYOB01000009.1 GCA_020720765.1 Borreliella garinii | reverse complement strand
CTCGGCAGCCTCGACGCTTTTGTATCGTGTCGCCATGGGCAACAGAATATCACACAGTTCAACCTCAAGTAAATTCATGCGGTCTCAGGCGCGACAGGCTCTTAGATCTGCCTGCTGTGGTCTACGCGCTATTAAATAGGACGAGCCTTCACGGAAAACGGCGCAGACCACATGGATATCCATAAGGATACTATAACATATTCAGTTAAATAAGGGGTAAGGAATGGGCAAAAACCCCGAACTTTATGGGCCTTCCATAATCCTTAACCTTAAGTCCTTGAGCTGATTTTGTTCTACAGGTGAAGGGCATCCATCCATTGGGCTTGCCATCTGGGTGTTTTTGGGAAAAGCAATCACTTCCCTGATGGTTTCCATATGCGTCATGATCATCAGCAGCCGGTCTAGTCCCGGCGCAATTCCTCCATGAGGAGGCGGCCCATACGTGAAGGCATCCAGGAGGAATCCGAACCGCTCACGAGCTCTCTCTTCAGGGTATCCAACAATGGAAAAAATCCTTTGTTGGAGCTTTGGGTCGTGTATTCTGATGGAGCCGGAGGCAAGCTCGAGTCCGTTGCAAACAAGGTCATAGAGATCTCCTTTCACAATACCGGGATTTTCTTCCAACTGGTCTATGTACTTGGCTTGGGGCATGCTGAACATGTGGTGTGCTGGTTCCCATTGTTTTTCCTCTTCATTGTAATCAAAAAGCGGAAAGTCTACCACCCAGGAGAAATGGAACGCATTCTTATCGATCAAATCCAGGTCTTTTCCCACCTGGAGACGGACAGCGCCCATCGCTGTGCTGACCTTTTTCCATTTATCCGCTCCTAAAAGAATAACATCTCCATCTTCAAGTGACAAACCATCTAAAATCGCTGAACTCTGGTTAAGAAAAAACTTGGAGATTCCACCATCGAGATTCCCGTTTGTTACCCTCATCCATGCGAGTCCTTTTGCACCCGCTTTCTTAGCTGTTTCTTCCCACTCGCTGATTTTTTTCCTTGTCGCAACTTCAGCACCCTTTTTCAAAACCAGGGCCCTAACCACACCGCCTTCTTCAACCATCTGTCTAAAAGCGTCAAAACCGCTGGGTGGAACATAAACTGTGAAATCCACTAAAGGTAGCCCGAACCGGAGGTCGGGTTTATCACTGCCATACAAGTTAAAAGCATCCTCATAGGTGATTCTGGGAAAAGGCACGGCAAGGCTTATACCGAGAGTCTCCATAAAGGCCTTTACCAGCATACTTTCCGTCAGCGATAAGACATCGTCTCTTTGGACAAAGCTCATCTCAAGGTCGACCTGTGTGAACTCGGGTTGGCGGTCTCCCCTGGGATCCTCATCGCGGTAACATCTGGCTATCTGGTAGTATCTATCTAAACCGCCCACCATAAGCAATTGTTTGTAAAGCTGGGGACTCTGCGGAAGGGCATAAAAAGACCCGGGCTGGGTCCTGCTCGGAACCAGGAAATCCCTGGCACCTTCCGGTGTAGATTTGATAAGGGTGGGTGTTTCTATCTCAAGGAAGCCCTGTGACGATAAAAATGAACGCAGGCTCTGGAGAAGTTTATCCTTAAGAATAAGCCGTTTTTGAAGCCCGGGCGACCTTAAATCAAGAAACCTGTACTGGAGCCGGGTTGCTTCCGTACTTGCAACCTCATCCTCGATAAGAAAGGGGGGAACGGCGGACCTTGAGAGAATTTCAAGTACCTCAACAACCAACTCGACCTCCCCGGTGGGCATATCGGGATTGATCATCGTTTCGGGGCGGCGGCGCACCGTTCCTGTGATGGAAACACAGAACTCCATCCTCAACTCGGGGGTGAGTTTAATAACTTCCTCCGGGCTTCCGGAATCGACAACAATCTGCATTTGTCCATAACGGTCTCGCAGTGTTAAAAAGAATATGCCCCCATGGTCCCTGACTCTGTGGATCCATCCGTTGAGGGTTTGTTTTGTTCCAGTGTGCTCGGCGCGCAGTGCTCCGCAAAAGGCAGTTCTTTGAGTAAAAGTCATTCCTTATTTTCCCTACTTGGCGCATCCTAGGCAAGTACTTGAAAGGGGAAAGGTTATCTCTTATTCTCCAGGGTATGTTGGGACTTACGAAAGAAAAAAGCTGCGGTGCCGTGGTTTTCATTAAAAAAAATGGGCTCACCTTATTCCTCCTCGTGAAACACGTCAAAGGTGGGCATTGGGGCCTTCCGAAGGGTCACCTCGACCAGGGAGAAACCGAGGAGCAAACCGCCAGAAGGGAAATCTACGAAGAGACTGGTCTGATTGTGAGAATAGTTCCCGGATTTCTCAAACGAGTTTTTTATCATCCCCAGGTCTTTGTGAAAAAGGAAGTCGTCTATTTTCTCGCCCTGGCTGACCGCCGCAAGGTCAACCTTCCCCCCAATGAAATCCTCCACGCTGTTTGGCTTGAGGCTGAGGACGCAAAGAAGTTGGCTACCCACGAGAGCACATGGGAAGTCATCCTCGCAGCCCAGAGTTTTCTTCTTAAGACACCCACCTATACACTTATTGATGGAAGCAAAGAAATCCAGGAATCATAAACTGGTGCTTATGGCTTAGAGAAGGCTCCGGGAAACATACGTCTTAAAATACCATCGTGGCTCCGCCATTTAGCCTGTGTTTTTACTCTTAAGTCGAGCGTGACCTTTCGTTCAAAGACCTTTTGAAGAAGTTTCTGTGAGGCGACACGGATTTCTTTTATAAGGCTCGCACCCTTTCCCACAAGAATACCCACCTGGCTTTCCCGTTCTACGGTGATAAAGGCCCGAATCCAGAGTTCGGCTCCGTCGCTACGGTCCTCAAGGTCGGCTATTTCCACGTAGATGGCGTGGGGCAATTCGTCTTTAACCCGCAGAAATGCCTGTTCCCGGATAATTTCCGCCGCACGGAAGTTGGGCTCCTGGTCTGTATAATATTCTTCCGGATAGTAGGCCGGACTTTCGGGGGAGACTGCACGCATGGTGTCCCAGAGCTGATCGATGCCCTCTTCCGTCAGCGCAGAGATTTTCACTGTGACATGGGTTGGCAGGGGTGCGAGAAATTCATCCCAGGTACCTTTTGCCATCACCAGATCTATCTTATTCATCACGACTATCAAGGGTTTATCGAGGGTAATCAGCCTGTCCCTGATGGTCTTTTCTTCTTCGCCGGGAGGACGTGTGCTATCGAGGATGTAGAGGACAAAGTCCGCATCTTCAAGCGCCCTCTCTGCTTCACCTCTGAGGATGAGGTTAAACTTGCGCTCGCTGTGGTGAATGCCCGGAGTATCTAAAAGGACAACTTGGAGATCCGGCCGGTTTGCGATGCCTCTTACTTGTGCCCGGGTGGTTTGTGGTACGGGACTGACTATGGAGACCTTACGCCCGCATAGAGTATTGACGAGTGTCGACTTACCCGCACTCGGCCGACCAACGAGGGCCACAAACGCGGCTCTCATTCCTCCTGATCCGAGTACTTTCCCTTGATCGAAAGAACTTGTGCTTCCATATCAAGGAAAATATCTGTAAGAACAGGGTCAAAGTGGGTGCCTTTTTGTGCTTTTATTTCTAGAAAGGCTTCACCGTGGCTCCATGCCGGTTTATAGGGTCTCTTGCTGGTCAGTGCGTCGTAGACATCGGCGATAGCTTCGATACGTGCGCTTAGGGGAATCTTTTCACCTTTTAACCCGTGCGGATAACCTGTTCCATCCCAATGTTCATGGTGATGCAGTGCGATATGGGTCGCCATGGAAAGGTAACTTTGTTCGCCAAGCTCTTTATCAGCCTGGCTGAGAATTTGCCACCCCCATATTGTATGTCTGCGCATTATCTCCCATTCATCCGAATTCAAGGTGCCGCTTTTTCTTAGAATACTGTCGGGGACAGCTACTTTTCCGATATCGTGAAGAAGACTCGACATGCGGATATCTTCCACGTAACTTTCACTGATGTGGAAAGAAAAAGGCTGGCGCATAAAAATTTCCTGTGCCAAGATGGCCGAATATTCGCAAATCCTGTTAAGGTGGTTTCCAGTTTCTTGGTCGCGGTATTCGGCAAGCCGGGCTAAGGCACGGATACTTGTTGTCTGTGTCTTCTGAAGCGCCAGGGCTCCAGTGATCAACTGGTTATTCAAAAGATGCTGGATTTCAAGTTCTTCTTTTATTTCGTCCGTCGTTGCAATAAAGTCGCTTACGTCGAAAAGGACTCCGTGGATCATGCCGTTTTTCAGGACACTGTGATCCTTCACTGTCAGAACCTTTCCGTTCCTGCCCCTGAGCTTCAATTCAAAGCTACTTGTATACCCGCGCTCTTTGAGTATTTCAATCTGCTGCTGCCGTGAATTCCCAAAGAAAACTTCGGACCAGTGTTTGGCTAATTCGGGAAAAGTTCTGTACCCCAACATTAAAACCATCGTTTGATTGGAACTTAAAAGAACATCCTTCTCGTTTGAAATATACATGGGTAATCCCAATTGGTCTGGCAAAAAGGGGAAGGTCTCATTTGCCTGGCTGTAACCGTGTCGGGATCCTATGTCTTTAAGTTTATCAAGAACTAAATGGATAAAGTTTCCGTGGGTTTGGAGCAGGTCTAGCGGTCGAGGGTGCCTCAATAGAGCGAACCCTAAATCAGGGGTTGGAAAAGGGGAGGGATAGATCAAGGCATTTTCTTCCAAACCGGGAAGATGCTGAAAAGGTTCGGGGACTTCCTGCCCGTCCGAAATCGCCAGGGGTGTGAGGATGTGGGAATTCGACTCGTGGAATTGTACGAAGGTTACCTCAGAAATGCCCATAATACACTGACGGGCCAGGGCGAATTGGGCTTCCCGCACAGGTTCTTGGTCAAGTTTCGTGAAAAGGTTTACCAATGAAGGCCATTCCTGAAATCCAGTGCCCAATTCCTGCTGCTCCTTGTTGATTCGATTAAAAATTATTATACTCTGAGTATTCTGTTCTTGTAAACAGCGATATTGTAGATTTTAAAGATTTAGGCGGTATTGGATGAATAATTGGAGTTTTAATAATATGGCAGAAGAAAAAAAACGTAAAACAGAGCCCAAGGGTGATGAAGAAGCAGGAAATCGTTTTCTCAAAACCCGAACTCTTCTTCTAAGTGGTGAAATCAATAAATCTTTAGCGAAAAGAATCATCACCCACCTTCTTTTGCTTGAGGCTGAGTCAAAGGATCCCATAAAACTCATGATCGACAGCCCCGGTGGAGATGCCGATGCAGGTTATGCTATCTTTGATATGATCAGGTTTATCGAGGCCCCAGTCTATATTATTGGAATTGGACTTGTCGCAAGCGCAGGCGCCTTAGTCCTCCTCGCCGCCCCCAAGGAGCGCAGGATGGCTTTTCCCAACTCTCACTACCTCATCCACCAGCCTCTTAGCGGAATCAGGGGAGTAGCTACCGAGATCGAAATCCACGCCAAGGAACTTGAAAAACTCAGGACCAAGATCAACCTTCTTATCAGCTTGGAGACAGGACAAAAACTCGAACGTGTGGAAAAAGATACCGACAGGGATTTCTGGATGAACGCGGAAGAGGCAAAAACCTACGGATTGATTTCTAAGGTTGTCACCCAGCGATCAGAGTTAGGTTTATGAATCAGGCCTTCACAGGCCTCGATCCAAACCTTATCCCCAAGGGTGCTTCCTTTTACCGCGGCAAGGTTAGGGATGTCATAGACTGGGGAACGCACATCATTCTCACAGCGACAGACCGCATCAGCGCGTTCGACCGTGTTTTAGGCGCAGTAAGCGGTAAAGGTGAAATTCTTCACCAACTCAGTTCCTGGTGGATGGAAAAAACTTCGGACATCGTTCCGAACGCCCTCGTTAAAAACCTTGGACCACGCAGTGTGGTGATGAAAAAAGCGAAGACGCTACCTGTGGAAATTATCGTAAGGGGCTACTTGGCTGGTAGCGCTTTACGCGACTATGCCCAGGCTCAAAATCTTTATGGAATTCCCCCGGGTTTACGAGCCTACGAGAAACTTCCCCGCCCTTACCTGACTCCTTCAACAAAAGCAGAAGTCGGCCACGATGAACCGGTTTCTGAACAACAGATTCTTTCGATGAAAACCGTCAAGCCCGAAATCTGGGAAAAGGTAAAGGAAGCCTCGGTAAAACTTTTCACCTTTGCGACAGAAGTTTTAGCTAAAAAAGGATTGATTCTCGTCGATACGAAATATGAAATGGGTCTTATCGACGGCGAGTTGCATTTGATAGACGAGATCCATACCCCGGATTCTAGCCGGTTTTGGTATTCTGATTCCTATCAGAATGCTTTCGAAGCTGGATCTAGCCCGAAACAGCTCGATAAAGAAGTCTTGAGATCCTGGCTTCTAGAAAAATGCTGGAAGGGAGAGGGAGAACCCCCGGCTATCCCTTCCTATGTTCTTGATTTGGTCCGAGAGCGTTACCTTGAAGCCTGGGACGCCTGTATTGGAGTCCCGTTTATTGCTTCAACCAAAAGCCCCGAAGAAGTTTCTCAAACCGTTCTATCTTGGCGGCCTGCGGAAATTTAGAGTTTTCTGAAAATCACTATGCCGTTGTGTCCACCGAATCCCAAGGTAGAGCTCATAACGTGTTCAACTTTTCCCGAAACTCCGACGTTAGGGATATAATCCAGATCACAACCCGCCTCAAGATCCGGTTCATCGAGGTTGATCGTGGGAGGCATCCATTGGTCCCTGATGGCCAGAAGCGAGATAATAGCCTCGATACCTCCGGCTGCACCAATCGTATGACCCGTCATGCTTTTCGTCGAACTCATTTTAAGGTTGTAAGCGTGTTGACCGAAGGCACGTTTAACCATCTTGGTTTCCGTGGGGTCATTTATCGGTGTCGAGGTTCCGTGGGCGTTGATGTACTGAATATCTTCTGGAGTGATTCCGGCCTGCCTAAGCGCCATGGAGACGGCTAGAACAGCGCCGTCACCTTCCGGGTGGGGTGAGGTAAGGTGGTAGGCGTCACAACTCATCCCATACCCGGCTAGTTCCCCGTAAATCTTAGCCCCGCGCGCCTTGGCGTGTTCGTATTCTTCCAGGACCAGGATACCCGCACCCTCTCCGATAACAAATCCGCTACGGTTTTTATCAAACGGACGGCTTCCCTTTTCTGGGTTGTCATTATAATCAAATGTCAGCGCTTTAAGCACACAAAAGCCGCCTACACCCAGACGGGTTATGGCAGCCTCGGAACCTCCGGTGATCATCATGTCCATATCACCGCTGCGGATCCACTGGGCGGCAGCTCCGATAGCGTCTGTTCCGGCAGAACACGCAGTGAGGACGGCATAGTTTGGCCCCATAGCTCCAGTCGTTATGGCTATATTGGCGGGACCTATATTGGAAATCAGCTTGGGTACGGACATCGGGGGGATCCTTGTCGGCCCGCCTCCTACAAAAACTTTTTCAAGGGCTGTCTCGTGGGTGGTTTCACCGCCGATGCCATTCCCGAGAACCACACCCACGCGCGTCTTATCAACATTCCCGCCGATTTTTATGTTACCATCTTCGAGTGCTTCCGTGGCAGCATAAACCGCATACTGGGAAAAAAGATCCATCTTTGAGGCTTCTTTTTTTTCAATGTATTTTGAAGGGTCGAAATCTTTAATTTCGCCCGCTATTTTTGAGGCATACTCGGTGACGTCGAACTTGGTTATCTTTCCCACACCGCTTTTACCCGCCTTGATAGCAGTCCAGAAATCAGCAATATTGTGACCCAGGCTGTTGACGGT
The DNA here is from genome assembly GCA_020720765.1 of Borreliella garinii. GTDB lineage: Bacteria > Spirochaetota > Spirochaetia > JABEVK01 > JABEVK01 > DYOB01. The sequence goes on along the minus strand of DYOB01000009.1, from coordinate 40,764 downwards.
ACCTATGCCTGTTACAACGATGCGTTTTGTACTCATGATCCCATACCTCCATCTACTCCCAGAACCTGTCCAGTAATATATATGCTCATATCTGAAGCCAAGAAAAGAGCGGTATTAGCTATGTCCTGGGTTGACCCCATGCGTTTCATAGGAATTCTTGTAAGCATTTCCTCACGATTTTTCTCAGGGATTTTATCCGTCATCTCAGTTTCAATAAACCCGGGTGCTATGGAATTGACCCGCACCCCCCTGCTCGCTAACTCTAAAGCCAGGGATTTAGAAAAGCCTATAAGACCTGCCTTACTGGCGCAATAATTTGTTTGACCGGCGTTACCGTGAACCCCGACTATCGAACTCATGTTTATGATGGAGCCGCTTTTCCGGTTCAACATATGACGTGAAACGAGTTTGCAAAAGAAGAACGCACTCGTCAGGTTTGTTTCAATGATCGAATTCCAGTCATCCGTACTCATACGGAAAATAAAGTTATCCTTAGTGATCCCGGCATTATTCACCAAGATGTCCAGTCCGCCGCTTTTTTCTATTGCAACGTTGAGTGCCTCTGTAACCGATGCTTCATTTGACACATCTACAGAGTGAAAAAAAACTTCGGTCGAATATTCCTTGGCTTTGTTTTCTACGAGGTTCCAGTCATCCGGCTGTGTGCGTGCGAAGGCCCAAACACGCGCTCCATTTTCGAGAAATTTTTCTACTATTCCTCGGCCGATTCCCCGCGAACCGCCGGTTACCACGGCTGTTTTACCTTTCAACAACATTCCTTACTCCTTTATTAGTTCCATAGAGGAAGCTTTTCAATAGCTTCCAGGTTTCCGGACGCAAAACAAACACTATCCGGGAATTTGGCTTTCCAAAGTCCGGCTAAAACAGTTCCCGGTCCTGTCTCAAGAATTGCATCTGGTTGAAAAACCATCAGAGCGTCTTCTTCATCTGTCCAGCGAACGGGGCTTATTATCTGCTGTGCCGCAAGCTCTTTCGCGACAAGACCGTTATCTATCTGGGCGCCGGTTACATTCGAAAAGAGGGCTAATGATGGATCACGGAAGGACACGTCCTTGAGAACTTGTCTGAAATTCTGTGATGCCTCCGCCAGCAGAGGCGAATGAAATGGTCCTGAAACCTTTAAAACGATAACCCTCTTAGCCCCAACGCTTTTAAGGGCTTCCTCAGCGACTTTAAGGCCCGAAGCGGTCCCGGATATCACTGTTTGAACCGGTGAGTTGAAATTTGCACAGAATATATCGTTTCTTTTTAGGGACTTCAATGTCTCATTGACCATTTCTGGCCCCAGTCCCATGACTGCTGCCATGCCAGGAGCACCCTCGGTTCTGTCTAAGGATTCTGCCGTCCTCGCCATCAATTCGCCTCTGATTTTAACAAGAGGAAAAACATCATCAACCCTTAAAACACCTGTTATGGTTAAGGCGGCAAATTCACCCAAACTGAAGCCTGCACAGAATTCCGGCAGTACTCCTCGTTCTTGGAGAACACGAGCGGCGGAAAGGTTAGCTAAAGTGACGGAAATCTGGGTATTCACTGTTTCTTTGAGTTCTTCTTCCGAACTTTCAAAGAGAAGCTTTTTTGTGTCCTTTTTGACCAAATCACCAGCATGTTCAAATAACTCCCGAACCGCCTGGGAAGAATCATAAAGATCCTTACACATTCCTGGGTATTGCGCCCCCTGCCCTGGGAAAAGAAAAACAGTTTTCATCCAATTACTGTAACAGAGAGATCAAATTTTGAAAAGAGTTTTATAAGATTTTTGAATAGGGATTGGAGCTTTTAAGGGAATCAAGTATAGTCTTTTCGTGTTTTCCCACGTCAGACGCCCCTTTTTTTCAATTATTTTTCTCTTTTCGAGCATTTCCGCCCTTTTCGGACAGATAGCCAACCTCTCTCCGGAAGATTGGCTCGGGGTCTCCGCTGTGATAGTACGATCCCGCGGAGCCAGGACCATAATCACAGAGAGCTCCGATAACAAGGTTTATGCGGATTTTGAAGCCTCTTCTTCCTTGTGGAACCTCACTTACGCAGTGGAACAGAATCAACTGACCTTCGAAATCCTTCCAGGGTCAAGCGAAGGCCGTTCGGACCTTCAAGCAACCCTCAGTTTGAAAATTCCCCCTGAAATCCAGGTTCAAGCAATGACGACGACGGGAGAACTTTCTATTGTCGGAATGAAAAACCTCAGAGAAGCCAAAAGTCATACTGCCGCTGTCACCATAAGAAACTGTTCAGGAGAGATCCGTTGCGAGACGCTTTCAGGGAATATCCTGATTCAGGGCTTCCGTGGTGATTTTTGGGTTTTATCCCTCAGCGGAGATATTCAAATGAATTCCAGTGAGCCGAAAACAAGGGGTGAGGCCCAATCTATTTCTGGTAATGTTTTTCTAAGCATGACACAAAATAGAAATCAGTACAGAGTAACTTCTGCAACTTTAAATGATTCCCTCAGCGTCTTTGGGCAAAACGCCAAATACCTTATCCGTTCAGGAACAGGTATTATTCGTATCCGTGCAGTTTCAAGCTCGGGATCGGTGGAGGTCTGGGCTCCGTGATTGATCCATATTGGGACGTGGTATTCCGAAACTTAAACCTGGTTTATCTGGAAATACCTAGAATTAATCATCCAACACACGATAAGTTCGACCGTTACAAGAGCAGATACTATAACGTTCACAAAAGAACCTTCGAGAATTCCGTTAAACGCTATTCTCGTCCCTTGAGACTCGCCCTTGTCGCAAAAACAGAGCTTCGAAAAATAAGCGATGAGATTGGTTATGGTCTATTTTCTATCGAAAAATTACCCAAAGGAGCATGGATCGGGGAATATACTGGGGTTATCAGAAAAGTTATTCCGGCAAAAGAATCCAATAAACACAATGGAAGATTCCTTTCCGATTATGCTTTTACTTATCCGCGCCCCCTTCCCGATGGTACAAGGCTTGAGGTTGATGCAATGTGCGAAGGAAATCCATTACGATTTGCGAATCACAGCTTTCGCCCTAATGCAAGTGTTGATCATTTATTATTTGAAAACCGTTGGGTAACCTTTTTCAGGGCAAGAAAAACCATAGAACCCGGACAGGAAATACTTATAAATTACGGAATGGAATATTGGACGGGCGGTTTTAGAAATTTGATTTTATAATTATTCTGCTTTACGAAATCGCTGGCCCGTGTTTTAATAAACCATGCGAATTGTTTGGCGCATTTGTCTTATTGGCGATGAAACTTGGGAAAAGAGTTTACTGAACATACTTTCCTTGCATGCACAAATCTGGCCTAGTTCCCGGGAAATGCCTTATAAACCTGATATCTATCTAGTATCCCGGGGCATACCACAGGATTTTTACCGAAATCACATCCTCAAAAATGGTCAGGCACCTATTCTGCATATCTCTGAAAATTTTGAATCTTTCACCAAAATCCCGTGGAGAAACATGGTATTTCTATTTCGTCAAGCGATTGCTCGCGCTCTCGTACAAGAAGAAAAATCACACCAGCAAGCACCCTTGAAATTTCTCCAGGAAATTATAGGAAAATCTGAATCCATGCTGCAATTAAAAGAACGTATTGTTCGCTATGCAGTTTCACCTAAGCCTGTATTGATCCTCGGCGAGAGCGGCGTGGGAAAAGAAATGGTGGCCAATGCCCTGCACAGGATGAGTTCAAGAAGTGATAAACCTTTTATTGTCCAAAACTGTGCAGCGATCCCTATGACCCTGGCTGAGTCCGAATTTTGGGGAAGTGCCAAAGGGGCGTATACAGGCGCTACCGACAGAGCAGGCCTTTTTTCAGAAGCAGATAGCGGAACCCTTTTCCTCGACGAAGTGGGGGACCTAGGATTGGATATCCAAGTTAAACTGCTACGTGCCCTGGAAACAGGTGATTTCAGGCGTGTAGGAAGCACTCAACTTCATAGTGCGGATTTCAGACTTATTTCTGCTACAAACCGTAACCTAACCCAACTCGTAACAAACCAAAAGTTTAGGGAAGACCTTTTCCATAGGATTAACGTTCTAGAACTTCATGTTCCTTCTTTACGGAGCCATAGGGAAGACATACCTAAACTTGTTACTCATTTTCTTCCGCTTCAAGAATTGACTCCAGCCGCTTGGGAATTTTTAATGACCTACGATTGGCCTGGTAATGTAAGAGAATTCAAAAACCGCTTGGAAGGCGCATCACTTCTCGCCGGAGAAGCCAATATTGATTTAATCCACCTAAAAAAAGACTGACCTTTCGGTCAGCCTTTATCTTCACTGGATAATTATCTGGTCGGATACGGAGCGTAGATCTTTTTCTTTTCAGCGCTGTACCAAGCAAATGTTGCGCTCAACTCAAGAGCAGGGTCTGTGTGAATACTTGCAAAAGTGTCAGTAGCAGCGAAACTCTTCTTGAGAGCAAAAGCGAAGTCAGACTCGAACTCAACAAGGTTCCTGGTCAGATCGCCGTCTTCGAAGGCAAACTTCATAGGACGGGGGCGTCCGTTAGGAAGGCGGAAAGTAGCGAGGTTCTGTGGGGTAAAGACAGCCTCGGCGATCCAATAAGTAGCGCTTGCATTTACCATTCTGTAGCGGCTTCCACCGTCCCAGCTGGCTTCCCTGTTTCCCCAAGTAGCGGCGTTGACCTTGATCCACTCGCCTTTCACATAAAGAGGTCTGGCAAAGAGGATCGGTCCGGCAAGTTTTGCTTTTTGAGCAGCGTCGAAGGACTGGTCGTTAACCTTGCTCACATCGATGGTGAACTGAACGGTAAGGCTGCCTTCCGGTGCGGGTTTAAACGCCTCGGGAGCGGTAGCAGAACCAATCTGAACCCTGTCCCCAGCTTGAACTGCGGCGGGTATTCTGAAGAAAATAGCAGTATCTTCCCAGCCCAAAAAGGTATTGATGGTCTGGCCACCGACCTTAATAGCACGGGGAGCAGTACCGAAACCCGTTCCTTCTACCGAAACAAGGGTGCCGGGAAGAACGTTAATGGGGTTAACCTTCTCTATTTCCGCACCCGCTGGAACCGCACCGGCCGCAGCCGTTACAGTTCTTTCTTCTACGTCACCTTTGCCATATACAAATCCCGCGAGAGAAAGCATGGCAAGAACTAAAGCAATACCCTTGATTTTCAAGGCGTACCTCCTCGATTTTGATCTTATTAACATTGTATCCCCTCTTTCCTGAAACGTCAACTCTTGAAAAAGCAAACAACCGGTGATACATTTCTAAAAGGAGGCTTTTATGAAATTATCTTCACTTTTTTCGCTTGTTGCCGTCGTTTTCGGGGTTTTAGTCTTAGGTTCCTGTTCGACCCTTGCCGTAACATTTCCCGAAGATTTTTATATGACCTGGTCCGATGATTATCAACCTGAAATGAAAACTTTGGGTGTAGTCCAGGTAAAGAGGACCAATATTGCTTTTCTGAGCTTTATGGACCGCAATAAAATCCAACAGGGGATGTACGAAGAACTGATTGCGAAAGCTCGAGGCGCCCAGGCAGACGGAGTTCTCGGCGTAAAAACCGTCTACGAACTTTCTCCCTTTTCAGTTCTCAGCATGTTTATCCTCAGTCCGACCTGGGATATTTATATGGAAGCTATTGCCATCAAGAAACAGCCCGCCTACCCGACCCGGACTGTTCCCTGAGCTCTGAGTTTAAATTTTTGGAAGAATCACCACGGCCCAGTTGAAGTAGATCAGCAGTCCAACTGCGTCCGCTAGGCTTGTAATCAGGGGCCCGCTTGCAATAGCGGGGTCCTGTTTAAACCTTATAAGTAAAAAGGGTAGAAGGATTCCAATAAGATTTGCTAAAACCAGGAGGGAAACCAGGGTTGCAAAAACGACCAGTCCCATGGTAGCCCCTCCACGGTAAAAACCCAGCCCGAAACCCAAAACGCCCATAATTAGGCCTATGACCAGGCCCACTAAAAGTTCCTTGAGAAAAACCCTAAACCATTGGTCTAGACCGATTTCACCCGTACTTAAACCGCGGATCATCATACTGCTGGACTGGGAGCCAGTATTTCCCGCTGTCGCAATCAACATTGGGATAAAGTACGCAAGTATAAGATTCCCGGAAAGTACATCTTGATATAAAGCAATGACGCTTGAAGAGATTAGATTGACAAAGATAAGAATAGCAAGCCAACCGACACGGCTTCTAATCAGAGTCATCGGTCCAGCTTCCCAATAACTCATCTTTAAGGGGGTGACGGCGCTGGCTTTCTGAAAATCTTCAGTAATTTCCTCTTCGGCTACGTCCATAACGTCGTCGAAGGTCACGATACCCATAAGATACCCAGCCCCGTCCACAACAGGAAGCGCGGTCCTGCCGTACCTCTGCATAAGCCGGACCGCTTCTTCACGGTCGTCGTGAGCACGAAGACTGATAAAATGACCGTCCATCAAGTCCTCTACGAGACTTTCAGGCCTGGCAAGGACGAGTTGGTCGAGGGCTAATGCGTCTGTTAAGCGACCGCCAAGTTCTGATACGTAGACCATGTTCACCGATTCGAGTTCCTGACCGTACTTTCGAATATGTTCCAAAGCCCTTTCTACTGTCCAGTGAGCCTTGATTTTTACATATTCCGAGGTCATAAGGCGTCCGACACTTTCTTCCGGATACCCTAAAAGGGTTCGAGCCTCGCGCTGTTCTGCTAGAGGAAGAAGTGTCATCAGTCTTTGGGTCAGCTGACCGGGCAATTCCTGGAGAAGATAGACTCTATCGTCGGGGCTCAACTCTTCGAGAATTTCCCTGGCTTCCGCATCAGTCATCTGCACGAGAAGTCTATCTGCCGCCTCACGGTCCAAATGGGCTACTAGTTCTACTTGAACCTCGGAGGGAAGTGCCCGGAAAAAAAGGATACGGCTTTTTTTAGGAAGGTCAGTGATAATGTCCAGACATATAGGAGCTGAAAGTTCTGCGTCGGGCCAAAATTCTTTTTTTTGGGCTAAGAGCGGCCAGTTTTCTTCTTCTATAAGTTGAAAAAGTTCAGCGTCGAGAATCCCGAGTTCTTCCATAAACCCAGTATGCCGAATTCCCTCTGTATGTCAACAAAAAAAAGCGGCCCCTAAGACCGCTTTAAACCCTGAAAGAAATACTATCTGTTGGCTATGGTTTCAAGTCCGGCTTTCACAAGCTTTCCGTTTTCATCACGGAGGTCAAGTTTAATGTTTACGGACTTTAAAAAGAAAACCTTGCCGGCGGCTGTGGTTAATTTGACCTTTCCTTCTGCAGTTCCGATTGCCTGGAGTTTAGAAACGATATCATCAAGAGTTGTTTTAACAGCCTTGCTTCTTTCTGCAGCAAGAATTAAATCTTTCTCTTTAGCTGCTTTGCTATTAATCTCGTCAAGTTTTTTTTGAGCCTCTAACGATATTTCAAGTTTTTTTCTTCCACGTTTTTTTGCACCCGCAGAAGCTGTATTTGGTTTTCCTGCAATACGAGCCATATATAATCTCCCTTTACATAATAGAATAAGGCATATTTTAAACTATGTCAATAGATAAAATGAAACTGTACTTCCACCATAAATCCGTCTATCGCTTAAAATAAATCCGTCAATTTTTTCAGGCAATTTTTCCCCTGATGGATGATGAATAAGTAATTTACCCTTGGAAGTGAGCAGGTTTTTATGGAAAATAGCTGAAATAAGTTGCCACTTTTCTGAATAGGCAAATGGAGGGTCTAAATATATAATATCCCATGTCATGTTTGTGTCCGAAATAAATTTTTCAACCGACATCCAGTGGGTTTTATGCGCTTCTTCAACCCAGGAAAGGTTTTTTTCGACTACCGGTCTTTTCTTTTTATCCATTTCTACCAAATCTGCACGAACAGCCCCCCTGCTGAGTGCCTCGATAGCGACGCATCCGGAACCGCTGAAAAGATCCAGAAATCTCCTATCTTGAAGGTCGCTAAGCACCGAAAAGAAACTGATGCGCATCCTATCCATGGCTGGGCGTATTTCCCCAGGGGGGCAGAGAACCGTCCGACCGCAATATTTACCTCCGGTTATCCTCATCTTTTCTCCAAGACCGACCGCGTGCAGTCTCCGAAGACTCTCCATTTTTTCCCGTTTTGTTCGACGGTCATATCCCAGGTACCCGGGCATTCCTTACAATTTCCATAGCGGCTGAGTCTGAAACAATGCCTTGCAACCATCGTGGGAACGGTATTTCTTTTAGTCCCTCTATAAATCGGCAGGTGAAATGCTTTAAAAAACTCTTGCCAAACGGCTAGAACACTTTTATTTACCGGGTATAAAAGCCGCCCTAAAACAAGCGCTGGAATCGGATCGGAATTATTCAAGAGCTCTCTCACATGCCAACAGTGTCCGATGTTTAGAAGCATAACCGCACCGTGTACTGGTTCATTCAGAAGCCATTTTCCGCCCACCCACGAATCCTGATCCCACGAGAAGACGCTAAGTCCTTCCGGTAGTTCCGGTAAGGAAATGTTTGCATCCTGTTCGATAATCCTGCGTATTTTTTTCTTTTCAGCATTCTCGCGATATTCCCAGTATTTATCCCACCAGGTGCGGGAAATGTCTTTTAGAAGAGAAGGCGGGGCAAATGCCCCAGGCCACCCCTCGGGTAAGGTCTGTGTCCATAAAACTTCGGAATTCGAATGGGTTTCGAGGAATGCGAGCGGTTTTAAAGGATCCGATTTCCCCGGTTCTACTGTTACTGGAAAAAAATGCTCGAATCCAAACTCGAGTTCCTTCAGTAAGAGACCTGCTTCCAACCATGACGCCGACATCTTCACGGCTGGGAGCCTTTTGGGGTAGGCTTCAGGAGAAAGCTCCCGAACCTTGCTATCGTGACCCCGGATCAGCCTCGCTTCGGACTTGTCCAGGGGCGTCTTGGTTGTACCGATTCTGACTTTTTGCCCCTTCTCGGCTTTCGGCCCCGGTTCAAGGGAGACAACACCCACCGGTGTCCAACCATCGCCAGTTTTGATCAGAATGCCGTCGTGAAGGGAAAGGGGCTCCAGAAGTTTCAGGGTAAAGGCACCATTGACTGATTCCTGGACCGTTCCCAGGGGGACCCCCCAGGTGCCTGGCCACTCGGAATTGGTAACTTCATGTTTAGGCGTAGATGGTTCCTTCACAACAGCACGCGAAAAGGAGACTTTTTTCAAAGGTTCTTTTCCGGTATCGAGGAGCGCCCGGTAGTGGGCTACAATCGACCTTATGGTATCAGGGTCTTTCATTCTCCCCTCGATCTTGGCAGATGCGACACCCATACTGCGGAGTTTCAAAATATCCGGCCCGCGTTCCAGGTCTTTCATAGAAAAAAAGTATCCTTCTTCGCCAGCTGATGTAAAATTTGTTCTGCAAGGCCCCGCACAATCACCGCGATTAGCACTGCGCCCTGTAAGGTCCTCTGAAAAAAGGCACTGCCCGCTGATGCCCCAGCACAGAGCCCCGTGGATAAAAACCTCGATCTCGAGGGGCTTAACCGAGGCGCAGATATCAGCGATTTCCACGAGACTCCATTCCCTGGGGCCGATTACCCTTGTGAAGCCTAACTCGGCGAGAGCTTTTACAGCCTCAAGGCTAAGTGCTGCGGTCTGTGTGCTGGCGTGAAGGACTATATTCGGGGAAAGTTCCTTCAGAATACGGGCCAGCCCCAGGTCCTGGAGGATAAAAGCATCAACTCCCATATCTATCGCTTTAATGGCAAGTAAGGCCGCTTCTTCCATTTCATTTTGAAGGACTATTGTATTTAATGCGGCATAAACCTTCCGGTTGAGCTTGCGGGCGTAACCGGTGAGGTGTGCCAATTCTTTCAAGGAAAGATTTTTTGCGTGGGCCCTGGCTGAAAACCTCGGCAGTCCTACGTAAACTGCGTCAGCCCCCGTATCAAGAGCGAAGACTGCGGCTGTAAACGAGCCCCCCGGTGCGAGAAGTTCCAGGACTAATCCAACTCTTTATACGCTTTCACCACGTCTTCCATACCTTTCTTTGCGTCTGCAAAGAACATAAGAGTATTCTCGTGAATGAAAAGCGGGTTGGGAATTCCTGCAAAGCCCGGAGCAAGGCTCCGCTTTACCACAACTACCGTGCGCGACTTGTCGACATCGAGAATAGGCATTCCGCTGATGGGTGTCCCCTGCGCCTCTCGTGCGATCGGGTTCACTACATCGTTTGCCCCTAAGACAATCGTCACGTCGGTGTTGCTGAAATTTCCGTTGATTTCGTCCATCTCTTTAAGTTTCTCGTAAGGTATGTTTTCTTCTGCGAGAAGCACATTCATATGCCCGGGCATGCGTCCTGCTACAGGGTGGATGCCGAATTCGACCGTGATACCATCCTTTTCCATAGCCTCGAATAGCTGCCGTACCGGGGTAGCAGCTCTGCCCACCGCCATCCCGTAGCCAGGAACAAAGACGACCCTCTGGGCATTTTTGAGAATCATAGCAACTTCTTCCGCACCGGTATTCTTTATTTTTCCTGCGTAGATATCGTCGCCTTTCTCCGTTTTCACTATGGCACCGACACCGCCGAACAAAACATTCGCCAGCGACCTGTTCATAGCCTTACACATGAGCTGGGTAAGGATAATGCCCGAGGCGCCGACCAGGGCACCCGCAATAATCAGGATGGAATTGGGCGGGTCCAGAACAAACCCGGAAGTAGCGGCTGCTATGCCAGAATAGCTGTTGAGGAGGGCTATAACGATGGGCATATCCGCACCGCCTATGGGAAGGGTGAGAAGCAGTCCCAGAATCGAAGCAAGGACGACCATAATCCAATAGCTCAGATTCCGGTCTATCCCCCCGCCTAAAGCCGGATTGAAATAGAATACCGCAAAAATTAGGGCTCCGAGAGCAACGAGTACTTTTACTATCTGTTCACCGGGGTACCTGAGTGGTTTTTCGGTAACGATTCCCTGGAGTTTCCCGAAAGCCACAAGAGACCCCCAGAAAGTAACTGCACCGACAATACCCGTCGCAGCCGTGGCAACAGCGGAAACAGGGGTTTCAACTTTGCCCGTGACAACGTTCAACAGGATCATAGCGGCAGCGACAAGAACCGAGGCAATACCGCCAAAACCGTTAAAAAGCCCGACAAGCTGGGGCATGGATTTAAAATCTATCTTGAGCGCGAGCAGGGTACCCACCAAGATACCCACAAGAGCGCCGATAGGTACCCAGAGAAGGTCCAGTTGCGGGCCCTGGAGCACGGCTCCGGCTATAGCCATCGCCATACCGACACCGCCGAGAAGGTTTCCTCTCACAGCGGTCTTAGGTGAAGACAGGCCTTTGAGCCCAAGAACGAAAAATACAGCCCCGAAAAGGTAAAGGGATTTGACGATCAACATTGTTTCATTCATGAGGATTTCCTTGGCTTGAACTTATCGAGCATCCTGTGCGTCACAACAAAACCCCCGGCCACATTGATCATAGCGAAGGTCATGGCAAAGGTGCCCATCACTATCAGAGGTAGGCCGAGTGGCAGGCTCTCGTGCCCGACCGTAAGCTGGAGGGCCAGGATCGCACCTACGACAGTGATCCCTGAAATGGCGTTTGAACCGCTCATTAGAGGTGTATGGAGAAGACTGGGTACCTTGCCTATCAATTCCACCCCGAGATAAATCGCTAAAATAAAAACCGTCATCACGTCTATCAGGACGTTTAATATAGAAATCGTCGCAGTATCCATCATCACTCCTGTAAACCCAAAATTTCTTTGATTTTTTCACTTCCCGTGCGGCCTTCATGGGTCAACATCGTCGCAGCGACAATGTCGTCTTCGGGCTTGATAGTCAGACTGTAAGTTTTAGTCTCTTTGTTCTGTATCATCATATTCATCAGAAAATTCACGAGGTTTTTTGAGTATAAGGCACTCGCATTATAAGCAAGCGTGGATGCAAGGTTCAGTGGAGCCATGATTTTTACACCTTTATGACTGTAAGTTTGCCCCGCCTTGCTCAATTCGCAATTGCCCCCGCGTTCGGCCGCCAGATCCACGATGACGCTGCCGGGGGACATGCCTTCTACCGCACTTTTCGTAATAAGAAGAGGAGACTTTCTTCCGGGAATAGCTGCTGTGCTGATAACGATGTCCATTTCACGCATCACTTCACCGAGAAGTTGTCTTTGTTTGGTGTAATAAGCATCATCCATAGCCTTGGCGTATCCGCCCGTACCTTCAGCCGTTTCGATATCCAGCTGGACAAATTTTCCACCCAGGGATTCTACTTGTTCCTTAACCGCAGAACGCACATCGTACCCGCTGACCACGGCGCCCAGGCGCTTTGCTGTGGCAATGGCCTGAAGACCCGCAACACCCGCACCGAGTACAAAAACCTTCGAAGCTGTTATAGTTCCTGCCGCTGTCATCATCATGGGGAACATTTTTACACTTTCCTGGGCAGCCATCAGAACAGCCTTATAACCCGCAAGGTTTGCCTGGCTCGATAAAACGTCCATCGATTGGGCCCGGGTGGTTCTGGGTATGAGTTCCATGGAAAAAGCAGTGACTTTCGATTTCTGGAGCTGTTTGAAAAAATCCGCTGGCTCATAGGGATCAAACATTCCAATAAGAAGAGAACCAGCCTTCCACTTCGTTTCTTTCTCGGGTCTTCTTACTGTGAAAATAATATCTGAATCCAGAACGTCCTTTCTGGTGACAATTTTAGCCCCCTTTTCCAGATAAAAGGCATCAGGGTAGCCGGAAAGTTCTCCCGCCCCTTTTTCAACAACAATTTCCAAACCCGTTTTTTTCAAGGCGGGTATAAGGGCCGGAACCATCGCCACACGGCTTTCACCGTCTGCCGTTTCTTTGAGTACCCCAAGGATTAGGGACATCTCTAACCTCCAGACTTCGAATTATCTGTAATTTATAATAATTTTAAAAAAAAGGAAAGGGAAATGCTTCGGTTAACGATTCGAGGCTTCCACAATGGCCGCTTGAAGTTCGGGCATATGTTCCTGAACCCGTTGTCGGCCAATGAGCGAACCTTCGTTGAATAATGTGGACATTAACCCCGCCGCCTTTCTGCCGGTAGGCGTTCTATAAAAAACTATAAGGTCGTTGAGCTCTTGAATTGTAAATGCCCTTGCATAAATTGCCGCCAGATCATCCCTCATTGCCTCAAGACTCATATATTTGAAAAAGAAATCCTGCATGACGGTACGGTATTCCGATATAGAAGGATTCATGGAAATCTGTTGTTCCAGAGAATCAATGATGAGTTGGTTGTAGGCTTTTTCATCGATAGAAACGTCAAGAAAATCCTTGGCTTTCGCAAAATGCGCCGGTGAAAACCCTGCCCCTGGTCCAGTGCCCGTTTGTCCAGATAACGAAACCGAAAGTATAAAAAAGATTCCTAAAATTGTTTTTTTCATGGTTCCTCCTCGATCAATATACCAGTTGATGAATACTAAAACTACCTTTGTACCCGGCGGCAAACTCCGCATCCTAATACGTGGATATGCATGCCTTTTTCCCTGTAAAAGGCGCGTGCAGGCATGGTTTCACCTTTATCCAAAACACGTTTGCATACTGGACAATACCGTGTGTTCCGAGTCTTACCGACGACCACCGGTTTATCCGTGCGGCAATATGGGCACCCCATGATATCCATAAGCCTGTCATTTCCGGACTTAAACATGGTAGAATGCACTGTCTCGCCGCGCTGGAGGTTTTGACCGCAAAGAGGGCAGGTTCGGAAAGCCTTTATTGGTTCCGGAACCAGAGCTGTTTTAACCGGTTCCTTTTTTTTCTGGAAAAGGCCGACCAAAACCACCAGTGAAACCACGGCCAATACCATAAGGAGCCATTCCATGCCCCAAGACTACCACGAATCCGGAACCCTGTACATGGCGGCCGGCCCCATAGGGAACCTCGGAGATATAACCTTAAGGACGGTTGAAATCCTAAAAAATTGTACCGCTGTAGCGTGTGAAGATACCCGCCGCACGGGACAGCTTTTGTCCCACCTGGGTATCTCAAAACGACTGATGAGTTGCCGGGCCGACAACGAGGATGCGAGCGCAAAGGGGATTGCCGCCCTGCTCGGCCAAGGGCAGACAATAGTCTATATGAGCGACGCAGGTACCCCCGGAGTCAGCGACCCGGGTGTCCGGCTGGTAAGAAAGGTGAGGGAGGAGGGCTTTCAAGTGATTCCCCTCCCCGGGCCTTCGGCAATCACAACCCTGCTCAGCGTTTCGCCTTTTGGCGGGCGCACGGTAACTTTCGACGGTTTTCTACCACCAAAAAGCGCAGCGAGGAAGAAAAGACTCCAAATTCTTCTCGATAGAGGTGAAAATTTCCTTCTTTACGAAGCGCCGCACAGGATTGAAACCGTCTTAACCGAACTTTCCGAGCTGGCACCTGACCGTTTGATCCTCCTGGGAAGGGAAATGACGAAGGTTTTTGAGGAATATCCGGTTGGAAGAGCTGCCGACATCTTGAAAAACTTGCAGGAGTCGCATAAAGTTAAGGGTGAATTTGCCCTTTTAGTCTCGGGTAAGAGCGAAGAAAAAAATACAGAATTCGATGAATAATTCACTCGAGTTTTTGCATGTTCGTGCCGATAATCTTAAGGACAGGGAAGGTTACGATGATGATCGACAAACTAGGGTCCCTTGACCCGATAAAGCAGTATAACAAAACCGGGAAGATCGACCGGCCCAACGAGATCAAGGCAAAGGACAGTATTGAAGTGTCAGCCGAGGCGAGGGCGAAGTCGGAGGTCTTTATGGCAACAGAAGCTGCACGTGCGGCCCCCGATGTCAGGATTGACCTTGTAGACGCGGTAAAGCTGAAAATACAGAATCCCGACTACATCAACGATGCCATCTTGACGGCTGTAGCCGAGGGAATTCTTAAGAACCTGGGCATTTAATTCTCTTGATGTAAATATGCAGGCCGTCCAGTTGGACGGCTTTTTTTTTCTTAAGGAGAGACCGTGGAACTGAATATCCAAGGCAATGTCAAAATCGGACTCGGCGTCAGCCAGGGAATAGGGATGGCGTCCAGGGGCCACGGCACCCGGGTAGTGCTTATCACGGAAGCCTTGTATTGCGGTGGCCGTGAACGCGATATCTTCCGACAGAGTTTAGAAAGGGCTAACCTCAAAGCCCTCCACCTCGAATTTCTTGAAGGTGATAATCCCCACGATTTCGCCCAAACAAATAAGGCCCTGATCCGGGGCGCACGGACGGAAACCGTTATAGTTTTCGGAGGCAATCGCCTCATCCACCTGACCCGGTGGATGCTGAAAACCTTGGATGGGATCGAACAACCCCAGCTCGTTATCCTGCCGGCAGTCCCGGGTGTTCCTTTTTTATTCCGTCAAGACAGTTTTTGGGGGACTGGACACCCGACGGATAGTCAGTTTTTTGAGTGGGAACCAGCACGCACGCCGTTGATTTTTATTGACCCTTACTTGAATACAAATATGAGTTCCAAACTCTCGGTGGCCCACCTTCTGCAGACACTTTTCTTTCTTTACGAAGCAGCACTCCATGAGCATGCCGGCCTTTTTATCCGCAGCCTCGCCTTGGGTACGGCCAGGGGACTCTGGAACGTTCTGGAACAGGTCTTTGAACAGCCCACTAAGGGCGACTCGAGGGCCGAAGGGTTTGAAGCTGGTCTTGCGGCAGCTGTTTGTCACCACGCCCTGCCCCGGCTTTCCGGCACGACTTCCGTGATGATTCTTGAAGGTATCACCTACGTCCCCCAAGGCCTTACCGGCGCCATCCTCCTTCCGGGCCTCTTGGAAACCATGGCCCCGAAGGTTCCCCATATCCTCAAAGAAATAGGCTCCATCATGGGAAAGACCGACTCGGAAGAATCCGCAGAGGCTCTAGGGCAAGACTTGGGCCGCGACGTCAGGCGACTTATGGGCAAATTCGGCATACCCCTGAGGCTGCGGGAACTCGATCTCGTGGAATCGGAAGTGGGACACGCTGCCGAACTGACCAGGGAATGGAAAACACCTGCGGGCGGAGCCGTTGGAACCGACAGCCTGCCTGTTTTTCTCCGTTCTGCGTTTTGATTTCCCTTAAAAAACTTCGTAGCATCACGGGCCGGCCACTCAAACGGAAATTGGCATCGTTATTGGAATATTTTCAAAAACTCATCCAGCTTAAAACAGTTGATAATTGGAACTTTTGGGCGCAAATTCTCGCTCTTGCTTGGTTTCAAACAGGTTGTCCCCCAGACCTCGTTCCACCCGATCCAGCCGAAGCCCAGCTACTTTCTTCCCTCCTTCCTAACGGCTGGGCGGCAGAAAACTTGGGACGTCTTGCAGCTTCCTTACGTGCAGATTTGCTTGCACAATTAGGGATTGACCTTGCTGACTGGAAAATGCACGCCCCAGGTGATGGGGATCATTCGAAAGAAAGGCACTTTCCCTTTTCCGTTTTTCTCGAAGATCTCCGTTCACCGTACAACCTTGGATCCATCTTTCGAACCTCGGAGGCTTTCGGGGTAAAATCCATCTTTCTCAGCCCCCGCTGTCCGGAACCGTCGCACCCGCGGGCCTTGAGAACTTCCATGGGGTCTGTGGAACGGGTGGCCTGGGAACGCACCGCACTAGAGAATTTAAGCGGCCCGGTATTTGCGCTTGAACTCGGGGGGACACCGTTGGATGAGTTTGATTTTCCACCCCAAGGGACGGTTCTCGTGGGCTCGGAAGAGTGGGGCCTTTCCCCTCGGGCTCTGGAAATTGCTAAAAATTCCCATGGCTTGGTCAGCATCCCCCTGTACGGAAAAAAAGCGAGCCTTAATGTTAGCGCGTCTGTCGCAATACTGCTTCAAGCATGGACTGCGTTTTCGGACAGGTTTGATATATCGTAACACTTTCGCTAGAATCCTTATATGACCTATCTTCTTATTATCCTTCCCGTCGCACTTCAGGTGATCCTTGTCATCCACGTCCTGACTACTGGTCAGGATCGTTTTTGGATCTACCTCCTTGTTTTTCTACCCGTTGCGGGTTCCCTCGTCTATATTTTTATGGTGCTGATCCCCGATATTTTTAACCCCAGCCGCAGACGGGCCATGACCGAATTGGCGCAGGGCTTCCTTGATCCTAAAAAGAAGGTCAGGGACCTCGAGAAAGAATTCCGCAAAAGCGACACGATCCATAACCGTGAAAGGCTGGCAGAGGTTTATATCCAGACCGGGCATTTTTCACAGGCCCTGGAACTCCTTGCGGATGCAGCCCAGGGGGTCTTTGCGAAGGACCAAGTCCTTTTACGCCAACTCGCCACGGCTTACCGGGGTTTGGGCCGCCACGAGGAGGAACTTGAGGCTCTCCGGAGGTGTGTGGACGCCCAGGGCAAGTTTACCAGCCACGCTGACCTGGCTAACCTGGCCGAAGCCTCGACACGGATCGGTGATCTGGAAGCGGCTAATTCCCTATGGGAATCCCTTATGACAAAAACCCCCCTTCTAGAATACCGTTGCCGTTATGGAATTTTTCTTTCGGGCCAAGGCCGCAGAGATGAGGCCCTCAACACTCTCCAGACTTTCCTGGAAAACGCAGCCGACCTCCCTCCTGCTCCGAGAAAACTCCTTTTCTATTGGGAAAAAAAGGCCCGGGAGGAAGTAAGTCGAATCAAACCTACCGGGGCTCAATAACCCAACAAGGAAGACAGGTTCTTCTCGGCGGTTTCGCGGGTTACTCCCCGGCGTTTGGCATAATCTTCGAGCTGATCCTGTGCGATTTTCCCCAGCGCGAAATACTGGGACTTAGGGTGGCTGAAATACAAGCCCGAGACCGAGGCTGCAGGTATCATCATATGGCTCTCGGTGAGACTGATTCCCACCTCTTTCTCCGCCATAAGAATATCCCAGAATAGCGGTTTATCCGTATGATCGGGGCAACTCGGGTAACCCGGGGCAGGCCGGATACCCTGGTATCGGGCAAGCAAGGTGTCTTCCATGGGAAGGGCTTCTTCGGGTGCGTAGCCCCAGAACTCCTTTCTAACCCGCTCATGAAGCCTTTCTGCAAACGCTTCAGCAAGCCGGTCTGCAAGAATTTTTGCCATAAAGACCCAGTAGTCGTCAGCGGACACCTCGGTGATCAATTCCTCCAGACCGAATCCGGCAGTCACCGCAAAAAGACCCACTGTGTCTGTAACCCCGCTTTCCTGCGGGGCAATGTAATCGCTCAGAGCGTAGTACTCAGGTGTTTCTTTCTTCATGACCTGCTGTCGCAGGACGGGGTAGGCGAGAGCGGCGGATGAGTCTGTTTTAGGGCTTAAGGGTGATTGGGTTTTCTGCGGGTGTAGAAAAAGTATCGTATCGTCTCCGGTCGAAACTGCAGGCCAAAAACCCAGGATGCCCGCCGCTCTGAGCTTTTTCTCTTTAACTATTCTTTCAAGCATTGCCCGGCCGTCTTCGATAAGTTTTCTCGCTTCGACACCCTTCTCGGGGTCTTGGAGAATCTCTGGGTAGGAACCTTTTATACCCCAGCTGTAAAGGAAAAAGCCCCAGTCGATATACGGGACAAGTTCGCGTAGAGAATAGTCCTGCCAACTTTTGGTCCCGAAAAAGGACGGCCTCGGCGGATGATAATTCCCCCAGTTGGTCTTGAGTTTCCGGTTTCGCGCTTCAGCTAAGGATAAAAAGTCCCTATCCTTTTGCCTGCGGACAAACTCCTGCCGAAGTTCTGCCTGTTCGGTTCTCACGTTTTCGACGTACACCGGCTTTTGTTCGGGGTTGAGGAGGTGGGAAACGACCCCAACGGTTATACTTGCATCCTTCACGTGCACGACCGGTCCACTGTAAGCGGGAGCGATTTTTACAGCTGTGTGGATCTTACTCGTGGTCGCACCCCCGATGATCAGCGGAAGGGTAAAACCTTCGCGTTCCATCTCGCTAGCGACGTAGACCATTTCGTCAAGACTCGGGGTAATAAGTCCGCTTAAACCGATAATGTCCGCCTTATGTTCCTTAGCCGCCGCGAGAATTTCCGAACAGGGGACCATCACGCCCAGGTCCACCACATCGTAATTATTACAGCCAAGAACGACACCCACGATATTTTTTCCAATATCGTGAACATCCCCCTTGACTGTGGCCATCACCACCTTCCCCTTTGCCCTGGCGGCTCCACCGTCCCTGGCTTTTTCCTGTTCAATGTAAGGTAAAAGAACTGCCACGGCGGATTTCATCACCCGAGCGCTTTTGACTACCTGCGGTAAAAACATCTTTCCGGAACCGAAAAGCTCACCGACTATATTCATTCCGTCCATCAGCGGCCCTTCAATCACCTCAAGCGCACGGGGGAAAAGCACCCGGCATTCCTCGACATCCGCCTGGATAAATTTATTCTGGCCGTGGACGAGGGCGTGGGCGAGGCGTTGTTTCACGTCGAGGAGGCGCCATGCTGCATCCTCTTCTTTAGTCTTTTCTCCTTCCTGAACCGAAGAGGCAAACTCAATAAGGCGCTCGGTCGCTTCCTCATTTCTATCGAGGAGAACGTCTTCAACGCGGTTCAATAGTTCCGGGTCAATCTCTTCATAGACAGGGAGTGCTCCGGCGTTGACGATGGCCATGGTCAGTCCGGCTGGAATGGCGTAGCGGAGAAAGACCGAGTGCATGGCTTCCCTGACGGGGTTGTTTCCGCGGAAGCTGAAACTGACATTACTGAGCCCTCCGCTGATTTTCGCATACGGCAACTCAGCCTTGATGAATTTGCATGCCTCAAAAAAATCAAGCGCATAACGTCTGTGTTCGTCCATTCCCGTGGCCACTGCAAAAACGTTCGGGTCGAAGATAATATCCTCCGGAGCAAAACCCGCTTTCTCAGTTAAAAGTGTATACGCCCGAATAAGGATGGTCTTTCTGCGCTCCAGGGTATCGGCCTGGCCTTTTTCATCGAAGGCCATCACAACGGCCGCTGCTCCAAGCCTGCGTACAAGCCTAGCGTGAAAAAGAAACTTCTCCTCACCCTCTTTCAGGCTTATCGAGTTGACTACACATTTCCCTTGAGCGCACTTGAGCCCTGCAAGGATGACTTCCCACTTGCTGGAATCAATCATCAGGGGAACCCGGCAGATATCTGGCTCGGTAGCGACGAGATTTAAAAAAGAAGTCATTTCTGCGACTGAATCGATCATCGCTTCATCCATATTGATGTCGATAATCTGTGCCCCATTTTCCACCTGTTCGCGGGCCACCTGCAGGGCTTCTTCGTAAGCTTGGTTCTTTATCAGGCGTGCGAACTTCAGACTTCCGGTGACATTGGTCCGTTCACCGACATTCACAAAGAGAGTTCCATCACGTATCACTAGAGGCTCAAGACCTGAAAGCCTAGTACTGTGATCCGAGGTCGGAATAACCCTGGGTTTGTAGGGGCGGACCGCCTCCGCTATGGCACGGATATGTTCGGGTGTCGAACCGCAGCAACCTCCGACGATATTTAAAAGTCCGTCCCGGGCAAATCCACCGAGGACCTTAGCCATATGTTCCGGGGTATGGTCGTATTCACCTAGGGCGTTGGGCAAACCCGCGTTCGGATGGACAGTGACCCCGCAGGTAACCACCCGGGAAAGTTCAGCTATATGTTCTCTCAGGTCTTCGGCTCCCAAGGCGCAGTTCAGACCGAAGAAAAGGGGACTGGCGTGGGAAAGCGAGTGCCAGAAGGCCAGGGAAGTCTGCCCGCTGAGGGTTCTCCCCGACCTGTCCGTGATGGTTCCGCTGAGCCATAGCGGAACTCTATTTCCCCTCTCCTCAAACTCTTCCTCGAGGGCCCAAACCGCGGCCTTAGCATTCAGGGTGTCGAAAATGGTTTCCACCATGATGAGTTCCACCCCGCCGTCGAGAAGCCCCTTGGCCGCTTCGCGGTAGGATGCGGCGAGCTGGTCAAAAGTCAGGGCGCGGTAACCGGGGTTCGAAACATCCGGACTGAGACTAAGCGTCTTATTGGTCGGGCCAAGAACACCGACCGTCCAGCACTTTCTCCCCTCTTCTTTCAGAATGATACCACAGGCCTGCCGGGCTATCTCCGCGCCGGTTTTATTCAATTCGTAAGCGAGGTCCGACATACCGTAATCTGCAAGACTAATGGATGTACTGTTAAAAGTATTGCTCTCGAGAAAATCGGCACCTGCCCTCAAATAACTCAAATGAATATCCCGGATGGCCTCTGGTTGTGTCAAGTTGAGGAGGTCGTTGTTGCCTTTTACGGGTTTGGGATGATCTTTAAACCGTTCCCCTCGAAAAGATTCCTCGGAAAACTTGAGTTTCTGGATCATGGTTCCCATAGCTCCATCGAGTATAAGAATCCGTTCCCTTGAAGCTTTGAGCAATGTTTCTATCATATTCATGAGTTTACCGTGAAACCATCGAGATGGTCCACCTTATTCCTGAAAACTAGACGAGGTTTTTCACCAGGTTCCCATTCAGCCAAGGAAAGTGCACACTGTTGAAGAACTTTATCACGATGAAGGTTCTCAACCCCCCCGCCTTCCAGAATTGCAAAAAACATCTGCATGGTTACACCGTGACTGACAAGAAGCCGTGTCCCCGATTTCCAGGTATGCATTGTTTTAATCATCCATGTTCGGAGCCGCTTTTCGAGTTGGAAATAATCCTCGCCGCCGACACTTTTAAAGTTCAATGGCGAGTTCCAAAAATTTTCTACATCTTCGGGCCATTGCCCTCGAATCTCTTCCCTCGTTCTCCCTTCCCACGGGCCAAGATCCATTTCGGTTAAGTCGTTTTGAATGACCACAGGAACTCCCGGGTGAAATGCCGCAACTTTTTGGGCTGTTAACATCGCCCTTCCCGCCGGACTTGTATGGATTTCCACCAGGGGTTCATCTTTTAGAGCTTCTCCAAGTGCCAAAGTCTGCCACAGACCCAGCTCCGTAAGAGGACTGTCGAGTCTGCCCTGCATTTTGAACAGGACATTCCATTCTGTTTGACCGTGCCGCACGAGAAAAAGTCGAATCATAGCTTTTATCATGCGATAAAGCCAGGTTAAGGGTCAAGGTTGAGTCGTAAACAGCCCTTCACAGTTTTCAGATTATGCATTATAAATATTAACAATAGAGGTAGATTATGAGCATAAAAACCACACGAAGCACACGGACGAGAGCGCTTGTAACCGGAGGTGCTGGATTTCTCGGAAGCCATCTCTGCGAGCGCCTTTTGAAAGACGGAAAAGATGTGATTTGCCTTGACAATTTTTTCACCGGGCAGAAACAGAACATTGCCAATCTGATGGGTAACCCCTTCTTCGAGGTTGTCCGCCATGATGTCACTTTTCCATACTACGTCGAAGTTGATGAAATCTACAATCTCGCCTGCCCCGCAAGTCCAGTACATTACCAGTTCGACCCCGTCCAAACCACCAAGACCAGTGTTCATGGTGCCATCAACATGTTGGGCCTGGCTAAAAGAACGCGTGCACGTATCCTTCAGGCGAGCACGAGCGAGGTCTACGGCGACCCCGAAGTCCACCCTCAGCGGGAAGACTACTGGGGACGGGTAAACACCATAGGAATTAGAAGCTGCTACGACGAAGGAAAGCGTTGCGCAGAAACTCTCTTCTTTGATTACTGGCGGCAACACCAGGTGGACATTAAAGTGGTGCGTATTTTCAACACGTACGGCCCGCGCATGCACCCGAACGACGGACGAGTGGTCAGCAACTTTATCGTGCAGGCCCTTGAAGGTCGCGACATCACTATCTACGGCGACGGTTCCCAGACTCGAAGTTTTTGCTTTGCCGATGATCTGATAGAAGGATTTATCAAGATGATGAACACGGAGAAAGGTTATCCCGGTCCCGTGAATATCGGTAACCCCGGTGAATTCACCATGCTTGAATTAGCAGAAATGGTTCTTAAACTTACAGCAAGTAAAAGCAAACTCGTATTTCAACCGCTTCCCCAGGATGACCCCAAACAGAGGCGCCCAGATATAACCCTGGCTAAGGAAAAGCTAGGCTGGGAACCGACGATACCACTGGAAGAAGGGCTGAAAAGGACTATAGACTATTTCAAGAGCCAAGGGTGATTCCAAAGAAACTTCATTTTATCTGGCTAGGCAGTGATTTTCCTGGTAAATATCAACAGTTTTTAGAATCTTGGGAGTGTCTCCATCCCGATTGGGAAATAAAAGTTTGGAACGATCAGGATTCAAAAATTTTTCCAATGAAACGACGCGATATTTTCGACTCTGCACCCAATTGGGGGGTGAAAAGCGATGTCTTCCGTTATGAGATACTTTTTAGCTATGGAGGAGTTTATGCAGATACCGACTTTCTATGTGTTCGGTCCCTGAACGAGTTACTTACTTTTTCTTTTTTCTGTGGAATAGTTTCAAAAAATGAAAAAAGTGTAAATAACGCCTTGATTGGTAGTATATCAGGCCATCCTCTCCTCGATGAACTGTTAAAACAGTTAAAGACACCGCTCGAAGGTTATTCCTCCGAAGCCACCTTTCAATCGACCGGTCCCAGCATATTTTCCAATGTAGTTTATGACCGCTTAGCTGAAACCCCGGTTTCTGTTCACGTCCTTCCCTATGATGCGTTCTACCCTATGCCAAATACCTTCAGCCGTAACAAGGAACCGCCATGGAAAAAATACGTCACCGAACAAACTTACGCTGTGCATTTCTGGGATTACTCTTGGCAAAAAAGATCTTTTTTAGAGACGGTTCGTAAAGCCTTCCTGAAACCCGTTCCCAAGTTCGTCAAATCCTGGATAAAAAAGTTTATTCTAAGGAAGGAAGTATGAACACTTTCCGTTCCCTCCTGGTCACAGGAGGCGCCGGTTTTATCGGCTCGCATTTTATCCGGCATGTTTTCACAAAAACCGATTTTAGCGGACAGGTTTATAACCTGGATAAACTGACCTACGCTGGCAATCCAGCCAACCTGGCCGACATAGAAAGGGCTTTTTCCGAACGGTACAAGCTCATTCATGGGGACATTGCTGATGCAGTCTTGGTAAAAAACCTGATCAAGGATTATAACATCGACGGTATTGTCCATTTTGCCGCCGAGAGCCACGTGGACAGGTCCATAACGGGGCCGGTGGATTTCCTACAAACCAACGTAGTCGGAACCTACACTTTATTGGAAGCCGTACGGGCAGCCTTTACAGAAGGGCAGGGTATCCGGTTCCACCATGTCAGCACCGACGAGGTTTTCGGTTCGCTTGGCGAAACGGGCTTCTTCACCGAAAATACCCCGTACGACCCCAAAAGCCCCTATTCGGCAACGAAGGCCGCCAGCGACCATTTGGTCCGAGCCTGGGCCCATACTTACGGTCTCCCAGTCACCCTGTCCAACTGCAGCAACAACTACGGGCCATACCATTTTCCGGAAAAACTTATTCCCCTTACCTTACACAGAATTCTAGAGGGACAACCCATTCCTGTTTACGGGGACGGGCAGAACATCCGGGACTGGCTTTTTGTAGAAGACCATGCAGAAGCGATTTGGATGGTCCTGGCTAAAGGCTTAACGGGCGAAAGTTACAATGTGGGCGGCCGAAGCGAACACACCAACCTGGAACTCGTCAAGAGCCTTTGCCAAATCACCGCTAAGCAGACTGGAAAAGATCCTTCGGAATACTTAAAACTCATCACCTTTGTCGCCGACCGCCCCGGCCACGACCGGCGTTACGCGATTGACTCGACGAAAATAGAGACCGAACTCGGCTGGCGCCCCAAACATAACCTTGATGAAGGTTTGGAACTAACGGTTAGATGGTACTTGGAAAATCGAAAATGGGTTGAATCCATCACATCGGGCGATTACAAAAACTGGATCAACGAAAACTACCTCCAAAGGGGTTAAATTTTTGATTTAACCATTATCGGGACCACTAGGAGCCTGTTGCGCTTGAGACCGCAGGAATTTACTTGAGGTTGAACTGTGTGATACTTTGTTACCCATGGCGACATGATACAAAAGTATTCGCTACGATCGGGCGGTGGAATTGGAGAAGGAACTTTCAGAGAAAGTCGCTGAATTGATGCAGAAAGCCAAGGACGCCGATTCAAAAGAAGAAGGAAAAGACGAGTATTTGAACCAAGAGATGGAAGTTCTTGTTTCAGTGGCATCCGAGTCGTTAAGGCTACCAAGGAAATTTGACTTCCGTCCACACTCCCACACCCAGCTCCCCCGTTCTGTGTCAAAATCTTAAGCACGACAGGCTCCTAGTAGGAGTCTCAGGGATACTTGATTGGAATGGTTTGATCCATTACCCTCTCATTGAGGTGATTCATGTTGGTCCGAGACATCCTGGAGCAAGCCCGCACCCGCGGAGCTCTTCCTTTCAGCTTTGAATTTTTTCCTCCCAAAACAGAGCCCGGTTGGGAAAAGCTCTTTAAAACGATTTCCGAACTTTTACCGCTTCATCCCGCCTACGTCAGCGTCACTTATGGTGCAGGGGGTAGCACTCGGGAAAATACGCATAAGCTCGTTACCCGTATCCGTAGGGAAACGGGTATTGAAGTTGTGGCCCACCTCACCTGCGAAGGGAGTACACAGGTGGAGGTCGCACAAATCCTTGACGATTATTCAGAGGAAGGTATTACCAATATTCTTGCCCTAAAGGGCGATGTACCAAAGGAGAAATGGGTATCAAAATCCGATTTTGCACACGCCGAGGATTTGGTAAGGTTTATCCGGAAGGAGCACCCTGAGTTTGGTGTCGCTGCGGCAGCCTTTCCTGAAGGCCACCCCGCAACTCCTAACCGGCTCAAGGAAATGGAGTATCTAAAGGCAAAAGTCGATGCTGGAGTTGACTATCTCGTTACACAGCTATTTTTTGACAACCGCGATTTTGAGGACTTTGTGGAACGTTGCGAACTCGAAGGGATCAAGGTCCCCATCATTGCAGGAATTATGCCTGTAAGCACGCGGTCAGGAATGGAGCGTATGGCTGAACTCTCAGCGGGCTCAAGATTTCCAGCGAAGCTTTTGCGCGCTGCCACTAGAGCCGAAGATGATGAAGCTTTAACCCGTATAGGGGAACACTGGGCCACCGAACAAGTCCTAAACCTCATGAACTCTAACAAGGCTGCCGGCATCCATCTCTACACCTTAAATTCCAGTTCAGCGACAGTACGCATTTGCCAAAACCTGGGCCTAAAAAACTTTTCTTAACCACGATCGGTTTCGTCCAATTGCTTGACACTCCGTTTGCAACACACCAGCAAAAAACATTTCAAACTTAAATAAATAGAGCCTCTTTCAAAACTCCCCGCCATAATTTGAATGCGAATAAATGAGCAGGAGTGGATTCGTATTTTATGAGCAACTCACCATTCTCGCCTACTCTGCTGTGTGGGGTTTTTGTTCTGCAGGGAGTACGAAATGCTGTAGGACTTTTATTGCAGTATGAAGCATCACTCCCATCATGACAACGAAGTTCACTTTTTTATACCCTTTTACATACAACACGGTGGGAAGAAATGTCTCTTTCAGATGGGAATTGGACCGCTCCATCACGGTTCGATTTTTATATAAACGATCTCTTACCGGATCTTCTGCTACCATAACCTTAAAAGATTGGCGGTTTTGGTCAGATAAAGGGTAGAATAGGCACTCTTTCAGGCTTTTTGACACAGACCAGGGTTTCCGGGCGCCCTGAGCATCCCAGCTCCCCGGTCCTGTGTCAAAATCTCAAGCGCGACAGGCTCCTAGTGCATTACACCAACTTTATGAATCTTCTGAACCTTGCAGGAATTGCCATACCCGCCGGAAAAGCAGGGGGGGCGGTTTCTGCGGGGAAATCCAAGACTTCTACTTCTTACACTCTTTTTGAGCTGGAACCATCCCCTAAAAAACCAGGGCTATTAAGGACGGGCCAAAATGCGGAAGGTGCTGCGATAGAAGTTGAACTCTGGGCATTGCATCCCGACCATAGGGCCAGCTTTCTCGATTCCCAAAGGGTTTAATTGTCTTTTAGCTTAAATCGTATTAAATTCATCCAATGATCCAACTTGAAGACTTTCCGGAAGACGCAATTGTTAAGACGATTGACCAAGGAGAAATACCCGAACACCTTCGACGTTCTGCTGACCAGGTGGCTGTAGTATGGACCCAGGACTGGTGCCCCCAGTGGACTGACATGAAACGGTACCTGCCTGAACTTCAAGAGGATGTGAGGGTCTTTGTCCTTGAATATAACAGACACCCGGACTTTGAAAAAATTCTCGAGTTTAAAGAAGAAGTGTGGGAAAACCGCGAGATACCCTATATTCGCTATTATAGGGGGGGTGAACTTAAGGCGCGTTATAACTGGCTGCCAAAAAATACCTTTTCCGCACTGATGAAAAAATAATAAGAATAGGCTAAGCTACTTTTATGGGACAGTGCCAAGACGAAGAAATCAGCGATATTCCTCATGAAATAGCAAAGTTTTATGTGCCGAAACCACTGGTGGTTGCGTGGCAGGCACTTGGCGGTCTGCCTCAGCATTCGCAGGAAGCGTATGTAGGAATGGGTTTTATCGACCTTGCCGACTACACATTCATTTCGAAATTTTTAAGCCCTAAGGAGAATCAGGTTCTTCTCAATGGGCTTTATACCGTTTTCCAAGCGATACTCTATAGGCAAGGTGGTTTTTTAAACAAGATCGAAGGTGACAGCATGATGTTTCAGTTCGACGGGTTTCTCGATCCTTCTTTAAGAAATCTTCCTCTCGACCAGCTTAAAGCTGAAGTCGCACGAAAGCTTTTTTTAACGTGCGTGGAAATCCAAAGAGCGTGCAATATGTTTAATGTCGGAAAAGAGATGTTCCTCATCGGTAAGGTCGACGGCCGTGGCCGTGAAGCCCTGGCGGCTGCTTTAAGGATCATTCACAGCCTTCGAACCAGCGAGATGAAACAGGTTCTCAACGCTTTTTTTCAAATCAAAGTGAGGCTTGGTGCGAGTTTCGGCGAGGTCAATATTGGAAACTTCGGCCCGGAAGGTTATAAAAGGTGGGACATTATCGGAATGCCTGTCATCGAGGCCAGAAGGATGGAGTCCTCGGCGCCGGTGGGCGGACTGAGAATTTCCGAATCTTTATATAAATTGCTTTCTGAAATGAAAATCACCGATGATTACTACCACGATTTCCTTAGGGACGCTAAACTTGCGGGGAGTATTTACAGTGATATCAAATTTGATGAAGTGTTTAGGGCTAAAAATGTCGTCATGCACGAGAAGAATAACGCTGTTTACCAGACTTACAGCATTCAGGTGAACCCGGACCTTCCGGAAGTCCTCACGGGGCAGATTGCCGACCTTCTCTGCCAAGGGGATATGGGTCTGGAGAGAGCCTTGGACATTGTCAAATATTACAGGGGTAACCGGCTGGTGATTAAAGGATTGGAAAAGTACTTTGAGGTTCATCATATCCGTATCAGGAAGCACGACCTCTTGGAGATCATTGCACCTTCCAAATTCCGAAGTCTTAAAGAAGAATACGAGAAACAAGGTAGGGATTTCAAGTTAGAAATATCCAGGACTTTTACCCTAACAATGATTTTTGAAATTATAGACGGGTACCTCGATAATTTGGGGAAAAATAGAATCAACCAGGAAAGCAGGGTGAACGACGATTCCTATGAAGAAATCATGGAAAATGAAAGGGCCCGTATATACCAAAATTTCCAGGTTTCCAAACAGAAGACAATTAAGAGGAAAATTCTCCATGACGTAATCTATCCCCTGGTTTTTACGAGTTTAAAAGCATCCTTGAAGGAATATCAAAACTCGCTTCAGGTTGTGGCTTTAGTCGAATAGCGGTAGCCTACTCCTTGAACGGTTTCAATGGGCGAAGGCTTGTCGGAAAACACTTCCAGTTTTTTTCTGAGTTGGGCAATGTGCTGGTCGAGGGTACGGCTTAGAGGAGATTCCGACAGATCCCAAGCGAACTTAAAAAAATCCTGTCTGCTGACAGCTTGATTGTGTCTTGATGAAAAAAGAATAAGAATTTTTAATTCGCGGGGTGTGATGTCTTTAATAACTTCCCCACAATATGCACGAAGTTCTTTTCCTTTAATTTCCCAAGCCCCAAAGAGGAAGTTTTCCGGTGTCGTACCGCGGTCGGGGTAGGCTCTTCGTAGGGCCGATCGTATGCGTGCGGTGAGCTCGAGAGCGCTGAAAGGTTTAGCTATAAAATCATCCGCACCGAGATCCAGACCCAAGACCTTATCAAGTTCTTCCGACTTTGCGCTAAGGAGGAGTACTGGGATACTGCTGTCGGTGGTTCTTACGGTTCTAAGTACATCGTAGCCGCTTCGTTTAGGCATCATAAGGTCGAGGAGAACGAGGTCGGGTCTCTGAGAATGAAAAAGCTCCTCAGCCTCCTTCCCATCGTGTGCAGCTGTGACAAGCCATCCTTCATCTTCAAGGAGTTCTTTCAGACCCATCAATGTATTGGGGTCATCTTCTGCGATCAGCAAACGGTAAGTTTCACCCATGGTATCCTCCAGAAAATACCAGTGTGAACCTGCACCCTTTTCCCAAATGCGGTACAGGGCTTTCAAGGATGAGTTCGCCTCCGAGACTTGTGGTGGTATCGGCTGCAATAGTTAAACCCAATCCCGTACCGCCTGGATCTGTTGTTCTGTCGTGGAGACGTGTGAAGGCTTTAAAAACTTTTTCCTGTTGACTTGCGGGAATTCCATCACCCTTATCTTCCACGCGCACTGTCCAACCGGGGCCGTTTTCAGCGGGGTGTGGGGTGCAGAAAATTCCCACCCAAGCGCCTTCCGATGCGTATTTCTCGGCATTGGAAAGGAGATTTCCCAAGACTTGTTCAAGTAAGTCCGTATTGGTTTCGCATGGACCTTTAAGAAAATTCTGCATCTCAACCTTCAGCCCTGCTTTTTCGAGGGAAGGCCCTAAAGTTCTGGAGACTTTTTCCAGTACCATTCCTACATCAACGATGGACAGGACTGGTGCTTTCCTATGGTCCTTCTCAGCAAAACTTAAAACATTGTGGATCAATCGTGACAGACGGGCGGTTTCGAGGTCGAGAACTTCAAGGTACCTGTTGACCGAGGGGTCCTTGCTGTCCCTACCTATCAGGCGTTTTCTCATTAACTCGCAGTAAAGCCTGATATTGGTAAGTGGAGTTTTAAGTTCATGGGATACCTGGTTGACAAAACTTTGTTTCTGTTCCGTTACCTGCGTTTGACGGATAAGAAAATGCATACCCTGGATAATGACGAAAATCCAGACTGCCGAGAGGAGAATTAAAATCAACCAATGAAAGGCGTTCGGTCCGGTTGGTAAAAAAGTAGTTTGAACTAAAAAGGAAAAATGCCAACCCTGGAGGGGGCCGGGCAAATTGGTTCTGTCCATTACCTCCTCGGGACCGAGGGCGTCGGGACCCCACTGATAAAATAAACCACCCATGGGATCCATCAACACTATTCTGGTCCCCTGTTGCCTTGAGAAATTCACTTTCACTGCCCAGGAAGCCAGGTCGGACCAAATAGCCGATGAGAACCATTCAACTCCTCGAATTTCCCCGGATGCTATCTGGCCAAAAAAAAGCACCTCGTCGTTTCCAAGAAAGTAAGTCTGCCACCGGTTCTCAAGTCCGTTTGGTTCCTGCCTTCCCTCGGGTTGAGGCTGGTGCACCATATTTGAAATTATGCCCGGAACACGTAAAAGAAATTCAGTTTCCTGTTTCGAAATCTCCGTGTTCCCCGGGTAGGTTATTGTGCCGTCCCTTTTGGCCAAAACATAATTGGAAAAGTAGGAACTCCTCTCGAGGAGGGTTTTCGGGCCGGTGGGTAGAGTGTTCAGTACCGGCATAGCGAGAAATTCCTTGGACCTATTTTCCCAGTCTTTGGCGAGGATTCTTAAGGACCCCACCATGGTTTCAAGTTCCAGGGATGATGTGCGTTCCAAGTTTTGCCGGCTGACAGCAGCACCGTCCCCTAAGACTTTTGCTCCAAAAAATAAGGCAAGAGCCCCGGCTCCTCCGAAGAGGATACCGAGGCTCCAAACCCAAAACCTGTGGTTTTTCATTTTACTCCATCATCTGGTTTTGATACTGGTAAGCGCGTTCCCTTTCACTTTTTCGAACCCTGTCGTAGTCCTCGTCGTCGCCAAGGCTTTCAGCGGTAGCAGCGTTTTCCACCTGAAGTCTTCCCAATGCTGGAGCAGCAGAAGGCGCGGCTTGTTGGAGTTCCACAAGGTCTTCATTCAGAACTTTGAGTACTTCCTGGGCTTGGACAACATTTCCTTCATCCCTTAAGCGTAAGGCTTCGGTTGAAGCCTCAACGGTTTTCTGTTCTGCTACCGCCCTGACGACATCTGCGACTATGCTTCCGCGGGCCGTGCTGGTGTCCGAGCTGAAATTCGCCGAAACAGAACCCTGGTCGTCTATCCGCCGCCGTGCAATCATGTCATTATAAGTCACTTGAACATTAGCTATCGGCATAGCTCTTCCTACCGAACCCGCAGGAATTTCCACTTCGATAAGAACGTATTTCTCCTGTCCCCCGTAGACCTGGTTCAACCTCAAAAATACTTCGTTGCCTGAAACTGTTCCATCCCTGCCGAGAATGCGGATTGGTCTGACTCCGCCTGCAGTACGGATTCTTAACTCCACATCACCGGCACTGACAGCCATGGCATCGCGGAATTCCCGCTGGAAGATGGAAACGAGGTCTCGGGGATTTTCGACAAACGCGTGGTTTCCGTCGCTTGTCGATGCTAGGCGTGTCATCAGGTCTTCATTATATCCTAATCCCAAACCGATTGTCGTCACAGAGATCCCATCCCTTCCCAAAGTTCTTCCGAGTTCACCCAAAGCGTGGGGGCTCCCGGGACCAACGTTTGCCAAGCCGTCGGAAATCAATATAACACGGTTCACGTTGTTCCTGCTGAAGTGTTTTCGGAGTTGCTCTGCACCCACTGAAACACCGGAATACAGCGCGGTGCTACCTGCGGGGTGGATTCCTCTGATCAACCTGGCGATTTGGGCTTTATTAACAGCCGGGGACGCGGACCAGAGCACTTCAACTTCGGACTCATATGTAACAAGAGATACAAAATCCCTCTCTCCAAGAAGTTCCAGAGCGAAAAGGGCCGCCTCGCGCGCCTGCGACATTTTTTCACCGTCCATCGACCCTGATCTGTCAATGACCAGGGCAAGATTGAGAGGGGGTCTGTCATTCTGGGAAATACTTCCGCCTTTCAACCCTACTTTAAGATAGGTTCTCTGACTTTTCCCGGCCTCGAGTATGGGCTGTTCAAGAGTAACACTGAGATCCAATGCCGCCGGAAATATGGCCGCAAGGGAATTCGCCATCAACACCAAAACAAATACTGTCTTTTTCATATTCTGCCTCCTAGCAGTTTGTATGTCCTACCCTTAATATTTAGCCTCATTTGGGTTGGATGTGGTGAAGGCGTTGTCAAACGTTTGTAAAAGTTTTGTCAAGTTCGCTCTTGTCATTGATTTCTCGTCCTCTGAGGTCGACACCTGTTACTCCCTCTAAAAATACCTTTATGATATCACCGGGTTTCGCAAGCGGCGAGCGGGTTAAACGTACCACGGTGAGTCCGTCAACATCAGGTGCCTGGAAAGGGGTCCTCCCTAAGGCTGTTCCCCTTTCTTCCAGAAGCTCTTCTATAAGCACTTCGACAATGGAGCCGATAAACCTGCTGAGTCTTCCGGCGGTAATCAAGTTCTGGGCTTCCTCGAAGGCATTCTTCCTTTCAAGGACCTTGGACTTCGGTGGGAGTTTTCCCATGGTTTTAGGGTTTAATTCGGCAGGAGTTCCTTCCTGTGGGGAATAGGCAAATATTCCCGACCATTCGGGTTGAATGGTTTTTTGGAATTCGAGAAGTTCCTGAAAATCAGCTTTGCTCTCACCACGGAACCCTGTAATAAAGGTGGTTCGCAAAGCCAAGTCGGGAAGTTCAAACCGTATTTTTGAGACAAGGTTCTCCAGGTCTTTTCTCCTGCTTTTCCTCCCCATAATTTTCAAAAGGGAATCTGAACCGTGTTGGAAAGGTATGTCGAGATACCGGACAAGATGGGTATTTGTTTTCATCAAGTCTAGAATTTCCAGCGGAAAAGTTTCGGGGTAGATATAGAGAAGTCTAAGCCACCATTTGCCTTTATATGTATCCAAAAGCTTTATCAAGGAAATCAGTCCAGGGCCATAGTTGGCAAGATCATGGGCGACGAGATTTATCTCTTTCACACCGCGGGCTAAAAGATTCTCCACTTCGGCTGCAACCGCTTTCAAGGGCCTATCACGCTGATGTCCGCGAATAAGGGGAATGGCGCAATAGGTGCAATGATGGTCGCAGCCCTCGCTGATTTTCACGTAAGCGGAAAAAGGAAATCCATGGAGCGGCCTCTGTCTATAAACCAAATCGGTATCTGCGTCATTTCCCTCCGGTCTCCAAACCTTAAAACCCGCTGGTAGTTTTTCCTCGAGAAAAGTTCCTATATCCTCGGGTTTCCTATTTCCAAAACAACCTGCGAGTTCGGGTATGTTTTCTGTAAGATTTTCCGCCCATCTCTGGCTGAGACAGCCCGTAGCTACGACGCAATCGTGTTCTTGCGTGAACGCAAGGAGGGTTTGAAGCGATTCTTCCTGGGCACTCTGGATAAAACCGCAGGTATTCACAAGCACCACACCCGCAGAAGACGCTTCGCCTGCTGCTTCCCATCCCTTGGCCAAAAGCGCGCCGGCCATAATCTCGCCGTCCACCTGGTTTTTTGCGCAGCCCAACTGTTCTATATAAAAGGTCTTTTTCATTCATCCTCCCAGGAAGGTGCAGGTCTTTCCGCGAGTATACTCCGCCTGTATCTGAATAATTCTGCTGGCCTACCCGGACCTACAAATGATTTCTGACCCGTTGGTTTTACTAAACCCCCTTGGATCATGAGGCGGCGGAAATTCTGTTTATGGAGCGTAGTACCGGATAGGGCCTCAACGACTTTTTGGAGGTTGAGCAAGGTAAACTCTTCGGGAAGGAGTTCAAAAACCACCGGCCTGTATTTTAATTTTCCGCGTATTCTCCCTATCGAGCTTGCAAGAATTCTGCGGTGATCCTGCTTCATGGATTTTCCGAGGTTCCTGCTATTTTCTTTTGAAAAAACAGGGAGCAGTTTAGTTATAGGTAGCTGATCGCGTTCGTCTTCGGGGTAGGCGTTCCAATCCCTAGAACTCTCAAAAACAATCCCCGCTTCGTAAAGAAGTTCATATCGTAGAATGGTGCGCTCATTGTCCCACGGAACCCTTGAATCTCCGAAGGCAGTGATGACGCGTTCTCGGCGAGCCTGTTGGAGGGCGGGTGATGCACCTTCATTTATCCAGGTTTCTAATTCTGGAAGAACGACTTTTTGAAGGATTCCAGGATTTCCCGATTTGGAATTTTCCCGGTGGTCCTCCCAAGGAAGAAATTGGTACCACGGCACCCATTCGGACTTTAAGGATGGTTGAAAGGTTGTGGAGGGTACAAGTGCTAAATATCCCACTGTTATTTGATGGTTCCTGCCTAAACCTAGTTCAGGATCCCTGTGACGGTTTCCAAAAGTATAAAGTTGCTCGACATAACCCAAGGATAAACCCGTTTGCTCAAGAACCCAACCTCTCAATGCGAGTTCAAGAGTGCGGTGTGAATCAGGAGAAAAAGAACCAAAAGGAAGCTGAGACCCTTCGAGGGTGAGCACATAGACCTCATCGCCCATAACTGCGGTAATAGCGGCAGTGAGATTCAGGGCTATTTCAGAACACGTGTTTGGTTGGGCCATAGTGAATTATATCAAAAAACTTTCCCCATGACAGCCACAATGATATATATTATCTGCATGATCGTAGGGATATTATACCTGCTCCAGGTTTTCGAGAAAAAATTTTACCCTAAAGAAGTACATGGTACCCAGGGTTTTAAAGAAAACTATAAAAACCATAGACTTTTCTACCTTGAGATTCTGGCTACTATTATCACTTTTGGTTTAGGTATATTTCATTTTACTTTCGGCATGGGGATGCGGGCGTCCCCATTTTTCGCTATATTTTTAGTGAGTATCTTTTCTCTCGGAACCTTCAAGTACCGAATGTCCCGCGAGGCCATCGCCTTCATTATTCCCCTGCTCACCTTGATTACCATGATCCTAACGACTTTCTACACTGAAAAGTCATTTGGTCTTTTTGGACTTCTATACTTACCTGTTCTGAGTTATGTTATGGGAAAACGGATTCTTTCCCTTTTTTACTTATTAGCGACATCACTTTTCTATTTATTTTTGTCATTTAATCTTTTTGAATATAATCCTTTACATCAACTTGCCTCGTATTTCGGCAATATGCCTGTTGGGTTGATCCTGAGTTTTAACACAACGATGTTCGTCTTTTATTTCATCGTAGTGGTGCTTGACGTGACAGCTGAATACGGTTTGAAACTATTAATAGAAGAAAACGACAAGCGTCAAGAAACCATGAAGCGTCTCGTTGAAACCAACCAGACCAAGGACCAGCTTTTCAGTATACTCGGCCACGATCTTGTGAGTCCGGTGACGCAAGTTAAAATGCTCTTGGAAATGGGAAAAATAAAAGGCGCCTGCGAGGATGACGAGACACTTCAAAGGGCGGACGAAAGCGCGGACCGGGCGATCAGTCTTATGAGAAATCTGACCGAATGGGCCCGTAGCCAATGGGGTTCGATGGAACCCCGTCCTATTACTTTTCATTTAAAAGATTTGGTACAAACAGTCATGGATTCTCTGGCTCTCATAGCGGTTGAAAAAGGAATCAAACTTGATAACCTTGTCCCCCCAGTTGTTGAATTGGTCAGCGACGTCGAGATGATGACGAGTATCGTGAGAAACTTGCTTACGAATGCCCTTAAATTTACACCGGCTATGGGGGCCATCATCGTCAACGCTGAACACGATAAGGAGTGGGTTGAAATTCTGGTTGAGGACTCAGGAATAGGAATTCCCGGTGAAAAAATCTCAACAATATTCAAGAGTGATCCTTCAAAGGTGAGACGAGGGACAAACCACGAACCGGGTACGGGTTTGGGTCTTATTCTTTGTGCAGATTTTACCCGTAGATTAGGTGGCACGATCTCAGTTTCAAGTGAAGTCGGGGAAGGCACACAGTTTAGAGTGAAAGTTCCACTCAGAATCTAAATCCTATCTGGCGATTTAAGATGAATTTTATTTGTTCAAAGGTTCCAGATAAAACACCCAATAACCTCTGCCCGTTACACGCCTTCCTGAACCGTAATCCAGGGAATGCACATAAAGAATTGTATCGAGAAAACTTGCACGATAATTTCTGTTCCCGATCCGGAAATCAAAAGTAAGCTCTGACCTTATGGAATAAGGGAGACTAGTCGGGCTTATGGGTGTCAACTGCAATTCTCGGCCGTTCATCACAAAAAGTTGGTTGACTGCGGGGTTGACTTCATGGGATGTAACGGCCTTTGTTTCTGGATCTATATCAAGCAGAAAAAAACTAGTGATATTCCAAGCCCCGGTGGGGAGAGCGCCCAGCACCGTTCCAAATAGCAGTGCGGTGATTAAGACTATCATTCGCATAATTATAAGTATCGGACATTTTCACTTTATTAACCACTTGCTGAATAAAATTTTTCGGTTTAAGCTGGAAGATCAGGAGCTGAATTTGAAAGTCTTACTACAAGTGACCGCTGGGCTTATCAGCATTGGTTCTATGGTTTATATTTCCGTCTCGCATTTTGACCTAATACTACCCGCTTCCTTTGTTGCCTTTTATTTGATCTTTCTCAATGTTTTCGGATTTAGAAAAACCCAAACCCTTGTGGTAGACCAAGCTCCTGATCTCTTAGCAGGGCAGAGGTTAGAACTTTTTGAAGATGCCAGCAGGGTTCTCGAGGAATGGGCTACTTTCTCATCAGAGGTAATACCTTCAGAGAAATTTAAGGATTCCGGTACAAATGAAAAAAACCATAGTCCTGAAGAAGCACTTCGTGCGGGGATTGAACAAACTCGAAGAGTTCTGGGTTCGGCCTCCCTCCAGAATTTAAGAAGGGGTATCAATGCGGCGTCAAATTTTTACGAATCTTACCATAAACTACCGTATTTAAGAAGATTTATCATCAATACCATTGAAAAGTCAGAAACTGCGACCATGGAAGTTCTCGAAAAGTTCAGTATATTAAAAGATGAAATAGATAATTCCGCCATGGAAGCTAAGTCTTTCATGGAAGAGCTAACCGGAATGAAAGGCGGGGTGAGCTTCCACGAGATGATCTTGGATGTAAAGAAAATCACCGATACCTTTGAGGCGCAGTTTAAGAATTTTGACCACTTTAATAAGTCGGTAGGCGTCAAGTTTCAGGATATTTCTAAGGGTGTTGAGGAAATCGAGGGTATGCTTGGAAATATCGTTGAGATCTCGGAGCAGAACAATGTCATTTCCATCAATTCCAGCATAGAAGCCAGCAAACTGGGCCGCCAAGGTGCGGGGTTTAAGGTTCTTGTTGGAGAGATTTTAAAATCAAATGAAAAAACTCAGCAATTTATCCAGGAAATCAACAGAATTATTTTGGGGCTTAAGGAATCAAATACTGCAATAACAGGAGTTTGGAATACTGAATCCCGGATATTTAATGTGGCAATGAAAAAGTCCATGGAAACTACCGAGGGCATAATTACCGCCTTCAGCGAATCTTACCAGAATACTACAGGTGTATTTTTAGGCTTGGAAGGGGCGATGGCGAGGATGCGGGACCATATGAACAGGGTTCTTACTTCCCTTCAATTCCAGGATATCACCCGTCAACAATTGGAAAATGTCATGCAGTTTATTTTAGATATCGAAGCATCGATAAGGTCTGGTGAGGCCTTTTTTCAGAGTCAAGGGAAGGATATTCACAAGATCGACCCCGAAGTTCTAAAAAAAATTCGTTCGGAATTCTTAAAAAAGGCGAAAGTAATGGACGAAAAACTTATACTGGAAGAGATGCAGTTAATATGAAGGAGAATATATGGTAATCATGGGAATAGACGACTCCACAACGATGCGCAAGATCATCGGAATGGCTGTTAAAGAAGATCATACTTTTATCGAAGCAGAGAACGGTAAGGATGCTCTGGATAAGTTATCAGGGTCGCCTAAAGTCGACGCTTTCCTAGTCGACGTGAATATGCCTGTCATGGGGGGGATAGATTTTGTGAAAGAAATTCGCAAGTCCTCCGCTTATTCCACGACGCCTGTGATTATCATTACTACGGAAACAAATATGGAATTGAAGGACCTGGCATTAGCAGCGGGAGCCAACGCCTGGCTCATTAAGCCTTTTGAAAAAGCCCATCTTATTGAAGCACTCGGCAAATTATTCTAGGCCGATTTTGAATAGCGACAACGATTCTGCCGAATTAATCGAATGGGATTCTCCCAGCTGGGATTTTCCTTCCCTCTTGCGTGCCGTTGAGGTTGCCTCCTCTTGGGCCTTTCTCGTCATTTTAGATGAAGACAAACCAGGGAAAACGGCTTTCACAAGAGGTGTACATGGGTCATTAGGTTATCCAGCCGGAGATTTTCTGGTTTTTCAATCATGGATAAGATTTCTTCCTGAAGATGAATTTGACAAACTCGCCAAGTTTTTTATCAGCTTGCCCAAGTCTCTGCGTTCTTTTGATATTGAGGTTAAGGTAAAGACCTTGCAGAATACCATTCTATGGATGAAAGTTCAGGCGAGTAAACAGTCAGGGCAGATTGTTGGTGTTTTCCGCGACATAACGATGGAAAGAATGGCTGAAGAAGGTTTGAACCGCCAGTATCAACTGATTTCAGGTATTTTCTCCTCTGCTCCGGTACCTATCCTTCTTTGCGACGAAAACCTTCGTGTTATAGAATGCAACCCTACCGGAGCCAAGGTTTTAGGTATGAAAAACGCCGCCATGGCCTTCGGCCAGAGCGTTTTAGATTTTTTCCCAAAGAGCGAGAAGGATATAATTCTTGAAACCCAGAGAAAGAGCGGACTGGGCACGCAAATGGTTGGGCTGAAAATCTTAGTAAAAGGCGAGCGCAGGGGCGAACCTGTTGAATTGAGCATGACGGAAGTCGCCCACGATCAAGAGCGGAAGTATTACCTTCTTATGGTAAGTCTCAAGTCGCAAAAAGTACCGAGACCCAACGAATTCCAGGATTTAATTGAAGACATACGAACTCTTTTAGCCAAATCAAGTAAGGATAAACCCGAAGCTATTCTCAAAAAGGTTCGTTTGAGGTTGGACCCAGGGACTTCGGGGAAAATTGTCGCCGCTGTGGAGGATAGTGAACAAAGCCGCCTTCTCCTTGAGAAAGCTTGTGAAAAACTCGGGGCGTCGGTAGTCTTTTTTGAAAACGGCGAAGGTTTTCTTGAAAACTTTGATAAGCTTGATTTCGATATTCTACTTGTGGATAATAAATTACCTGGCATAAACGGAATAGAAGTCGTTAAACATATCCATCAAAGTGAAAAAATTAAAGATAAAAATCCCTTTCTCATTTTTCTGATGACATCGTACACAAAGGATGTTTTGGAATATGTCCAGAAAGAGGAAGGATTCGACGGATTTCTCGAGAAACCCGTCGACCTTAATTCCCTGCGCAAGATCCTTCAAATGCAACCCCAACCCGAATAGACGGGCCTGAGTCTTACCTCATTTACTGTGCTGTGGAAGCCTCTTCACTCTGGTTTTCCTGGACAGCTTGATCTGACACGTTAAAGTAACCAGGTACAAAACCAGTGGGCTTTAAGATTTCATACCAAACTTCGGTTCCGTTAGTCAGTTTTCTTATAAGAGTGACCTCGGTACCGGCGGTAAGAGAACCAACGATGGAACCATAGGCGAAGGGAGCACTAACAATGTCAATGGTTTTTACCGCAGTCGACTTTTCAGCCAATTTGGCTTGAACAAATTCTG
The DNA here is from genome assembly GCA_020720765.1 of Borreliella garinii. GTDB lineage: Bacteria > Spirochaetota > Spirochaetia > JABEVK01 > JABEVK01 > DYOB01. The sequence continues at coordinate 885 of DYOB01000009.1, read as the reverse complement.
CATCAACGATGGCCAGTTCTGCTTTAATTTTATCTTTGAATGTATCAGAGGGGAATTCCTCATCAGCCGACATCAGGAAAGCCCTGCGCTGAATGTGGGTTGCTGCGTTTGCCGCAAGATGAAGAAACCTCGAGGCTTGAACATCACTTTCAACTGTGCTGACCTTATCATCTTTGAGGAAAAGGTTCTCTATAAAGGCTCCGTTTGTAGCGTTTAGGGTTGTAAACTTGATAAAGCCGCCCTCAACAACCTCTGAAGAAATGGCTAGATAGTTCCCTTGTTTAAGAATAATTGAAGTCGGCGCAGCAAGGTCGGGTTGCTTGTAGATGGTAGCATCCGGCGCAATAACGACTCCGGGCATTGCGTCAGGGATCACATATGCTTTATACGCCCATCCTTCTGTACCATCGCGCCGTCGGATCTTGGCGACTTCCCATTCGGTTCCCTGCGCATTAATTTTAATTGTATCAAATTCTTCGAGGAAAACGACTTGTTCGCCCAGAGTAAGGGCAGATCCCCATGCGGTGGCCCGTTTCGCTTCGTTTACCTCCTTAATAAATCCCGTATCGTTGCGGATTATCAGGGCATTTCTTACGCCATAACTGCCTACATCAACCTGGGGTTCTGTAGTTCCTATTGGCGCTATTGGTTCTTGTGACATCTGAGGCGCCTGTGACGCTTCATTTCCACAGGAAAAGAAGGCAAGGATAGCAACTAGAAATATAAACCTTTTCATATTTTCTCCTTAAAAGTGATTTCCTTATATTAAATGGATTTTTTTTTCTTTGCAAGGATTTCTTTTCAGAATTCTAGGAGTCTGTTGCGCTTATGATTTTGACACAGGACCGGGGAGCTGGGATGCTCAGGGCGCCGAAGACTGAGGGC
>DYOB01000074.1 GCA_020720765.1 Borreliella garinii | reverse complement strand
CACAGTTCAACCTCATGTAAATTCCTGCGGTCTCAAGCGCAACAGGCTCCTAGAATGCCGCAGATCAGCAGACCGAGGCTCGCCACCTGAAAGACTAGCCTCTGTTTCACCCTTTCCCCGAAGATCAGGTGGTTTGCGGCCAGCCTCCCTGTCTCTTCGAGTGTTCGTATAAGGTTTTCCGCATTTCCTTCCTGGATCCCGGAAATCCCGCTAAGGATACCCTCGAGGGTTTCCCTGGAAGAAACCTCGTCGAGAGCGGCGACACCCTGCCAGGAGAGGAAAACGACGCTGGCCAGGAGAACCACGAAAAGGCTGATGGCGTACAACCTCATGGAATGCCGTTCCTGCGCCAAATGCCTATGGGAATATTGCCCCAGAGACCCAAAGATTCTTCGCGCCCCCTGCCTGCTACTTTCAGCTCTGCTCTTACCGTAACTTGCCTAACCGTGGTGGCCGGTAGGGGGATTTCAAGACCGATAAGCCAGTTTTGGGCCTGTAAGAGGGACCTGGGCGGGATGGGAACCTCATTTTCAGAACACCGGGTCAAATTTCCGGAGCGCAGATAGTGAGCCTTTTTCGTCACGGTACTGTCCTGGAAGGCGACACCGGAATAATGGACGCGGACGAAATATTCGATACTGACCTCGGTTCCATACCTGATTAGCGTCACGACCTCCTCGGGGAGTGCGTCCTGAAGCCGAAAAACCAGAAGCCCGCTGCGGACTTCCGGTTCGAGAAACGAGGCGGGTTGTGTTGCTAAACCGAGAAAGACCAGGGCGCCCAGGCCCCAGTCCCTAAGGAAGTCAAAGAAGTTCATCAGTAATTAAAGTGGGGTCCTATCACAAACCACACGTTCATGTTGTTCAAATCCACCGGGGGTTTGACATCGGTGCGGTGCATTCCAGCCTCAGGACTCCATTCTCCCATGGGTATATAATAGTCCATTCCTGCTTCTATCGCGAGCTTTGCGCGGCGTCCGCCGAATTCCACACCGGCCCAGCCACCCGTGGCAAAATTTGTCCTGGACCAGTCGAGGTCGCCTATTTGTATACCGACGGCATTCGCCAGGATGTTCTTAGTGCGGTCCGACCGCGAGAATCCTACATTCTCATTTCCTATGCCCGCCTGGGTGCCGACGAAAAATGCTACCGGAGTACCTTCGATGGGAATACGGTAGGAAACCACAAAGGACCAAACACTCATGCCGTAACCTGCATAGCTGTAATAGTCATCATAACCGTCGAGGTTTTCGTCGACAGTGGCGTTCGGCCCCTCAGCCGCTGTATCATGTTTAAGGTAACCCAGGGACGAGAATCCGTAGCCGTAATAATTGAAGCCTATGCTCAGTTTCTGCTCGAAGGTCCACCTCCAGGTGCCTCCTCCGCCGTTGGCAAAGGGGTAAAGGATGCTCGGTGAAGTTTGATAACTGCCTCCTTCGTCGAAATATTTCTGGATATTGGCTTGTCCCAGCAGGACTCTCACAGGGAAAATCGGAGCGCCCCCGAAGTCGACCCTGTCGTCATCGTCCCCGTTGAAACGTTTTACATCCAAGTCTATCCTCTCTTCTATGCGCTCCAGCGCCTTTACGACATCCGACAGGGTTGCCTCCTGGTTGGGTTCCTGTGCCTGGACTCCTATAAGGGACCCTAAAAGGAATCCCGCTAAAATCATGGATTTCATGATCTACCTCCGACATAGACAAGCAAGATTTGTGCCAATATCTAACTCTCAGGTATTAATAGTAAATTATTATCTCGAAACAATTTAGAAATATTCACCCTTAAATTTAAACTAAGGAATAATATTCGATGTATCACTTTTGATAGATGATAAATCCCGGGATTTATGAGGAAAGCATGAGAAATCTGTTAGGTGGTTATGAGCAGCGTGCAGGATAGATGAGAAATTGGCTAATTCGTGAAAAAAACCTTGCCACGATGTCTTGTCCTTTGTTAAATCAAGACAGCCAAAAGAGGCAAAAAATTTTAGGAGGTATGATATGAAGAAGATTGCAGCATTCCTTATGGGAATCGGCTTGGTCAGCTTCGGTTGGGCTCAGGAAGCGGGAGAACCGTTACCCGAGGAATGGGAAATTGCGTCAGAGAGCGAGATCATCGCACGCAGGGCTATGGATGCTACACTTGTTGCAGCGGACACCGCACTTGAAGACCGCATCAAGAAGCTCGAAAGCGCCCTGAAGATCGGCGGTTACCTGGGAACCACCCTCACATGGTCTTCAGACGCTGGAACAACGGCTTTTACGGACCATAGCCCTGAAAACACCCGTTTCCGTTTTAACTTCAGTTTCACGGATGCTATTTTCGTGATGAAGGCACGTGTGCAATTCCGACCCTTGAAAGGAAATATTACTGCTCCTGTTATGACGGGAACCGATACGGCTGATGGCGCAAACGTTGAGAAAGCAGTTGAGGGTGCCTTAGACTACCTACAGATGGTTTATTATGATGTGGCCGCAAAACTTTTCGACGGAGCATTGACTCTGACTGGTGGTAAGGTGCGTATTACTGACTATGCCACCTATTTCTATGGTGCCCGCGACCGCGGTGGGTTAGGTTACATCGACGAAGCTCCTGGTTTTGAAGCCAAATTATCTATGCCCAATGGAATTCTTCCTGCTGGTCAGAAATTAAGCCTTGGAGTTTTTGTTCCTGTTGCAAACATTTCTGGAGCTAAAGACAGTCTCAATAGTTCGGACCTTATCGATGTAAACCTTGTCTATGGCTACAATGCCACTAACATGCTTCGATTCGGCTATTTGGGTGGCGATCTTGCTGGTCCCATCGACAGCTCAAAGACAAGCTATTTCTCAACCGGCAAAAATAACTTGGATGTCTATGCACGTACCCCTGTCTATGGCTGGCAAACCTACTATATGGGGCTTTCAACCGACATCATGGGTCTAGTTCCCGGACTTAACCTGGGTGTAATCCCCTCCTATTCAACTGAATGGAAGGATGACGGTAAAACCTCATCATTCCTTTCTGTCCTTGCAACTCTAGGTTATACCATTGGAGATTTCTATACAGGTTTGGACTTCTACTATGGAAAACTGAGCACTGACGTTGACACCGAGCCCTATTTATCTACATTTTTCACCATGGACTACACCATCAAGGATCTTCTCGGCAAGGGTGTCCACTTAGTACCCGAACTTGAAGTTCGTTTTGAAAACCACCTTGCTAACAGTGCTGTTAACGATGCTGTAATGACCATTTCCCCCGAATTCAACATTCGTGCCGGAAAGAGCGAGTTCCGTGTAGGCACTGACATCACCACAAGTCTGACCGGTTCCGATCCTGCTTTCCTGGACAGCGCCAACAAGGACCAGATGCTTGTTAACCTCACTGTTGGATATTTGCTGAACTTCTGATTTGATTGAAACGGCCCTCCTTATGGAGGGCTTTAAAGAAAATACAAGGAGGAAACAATGAAAAAACTTGTTTCTTTAATAGCTGGTTTGGTTCTGACCGCTTCTATGGTCCAGGCCCAGACTATTCCCCAGGTTGACCCTGCAAAAGTCCAGGGAAGTATTGTGACCGCCGGTTCTTCTACCGTTGGTCCCCTCTCTATCGCCCTCGTTGAGCGTTTCCGTTCACAGGGTTTTACCGGACAGATCACCACCGACATCATCGGTTCTGGTGCTGGTTTTACCCGTTTCGCCGCCGGCGAGACTGATATTTCCAACGCTTCCGCAAAGATGAAGGACGCAGACAGAGCACGCGCAACCGGTATCGGACGCGAGCCTATCGAGTTCGTCATCGCCACAGACGCTTTGGCTATCTGCGTGGCTTCCTCAAACACTTTCGCCAACGACATGACCACCGCCGAAGTGGCCCAGGCTTTCAGCACCGCTGTTTACTGGAGCGACATCCGCGCCGACTGGCCCCGCCAGCGCATCCTGAAGTACAGCCCCGGTACCGACAGCGGCACCTACGACTACTTCACCGAACACTTCCACAACAAGAACAAGCAGCGCATCCTCCAGAGCACCAACATTCAGTTCTCCGAGAACGATAACGTGCTTGTCCGCGGTATCCAGCGCAGCCAGTACGCCATCGGTTACTTCGGGTTCGCTTATTACCAACAGGCACGTGGTCTCCGCGCCCTCAAGATTAACGGTGTTGAACCCAACGCTGAAACCGTCGCAGCAGGTACCTACTCTGTAGCGCGTCCTTTGTTCCTCTACTCCGCTGCGAGCATCATGAAGGCAAAACCCCAGGTTGCAGCTTTCCTTGCTTACTACTTCGCTAACGTGAACGAACTCGTTCGCCGCGTAGGTTACTTCCCTGTGACCGATGCGGTTATGGCTACCAACCGCCAGAAGTGGCTTACCGCCATGGGTTCCACAGCGACACCCTGGGCCAAGTAAGTCTTTAGGTTATTGATAAAATCGGGGGCTGGGAAACCAGCCCCTAAATCAAGAGGTTTTGAATGTCCGACACTACCATATTTCAGTTAGAATCCCTTAAAAAACGGCCAAGGTATCTAGAAAACCTTGTGAAGACCCTGCTCACCGCTTCAGCCTTTCTTTCAGTTGTGGTGACGTTAAGTATCCTAATAGCCTTAGGCATGGATGCTTCGAGGTTTTTCACAAGCCAGGATCCCAAGGTCGACCTTTTGGGTTCGGTACAACCTGTCAGTATCATCGACCAGGACGTCTGGCTTGACTGGAGAAAGCAGGTCGTTGAACACCCTGAACTGGTACCGGTGGAGATTCAAAAACTTTCGGATGAGGGGAAAATCGATACAGAACGCCTTATTGCGGCCCTAGGCGAGTCCGATCAAACCCCTCAGTGGATTTTTGACGGATACAGTGATGTAACCGTCGACCGCTGGGTCTCGGGTTTTTTCCTGGGACTGATGTGGCAGCCCCAAATCAACCGTTTCGGTTTTTATCCCTTACTCAATGCCACCCTGATGACGAGTTTTATCGCTATGCTCATCGCGGCGCCATTTGGAATCTCGGTAGCCATCTACCTCAGCGAATACGCTCCTCCCAAGGTTTCCAACGTTATCAAACCCATCCTGGAGGTTCTTACGGGGATACCGACCATCGTTTACGGATTTTTCGCCCTCACGGTGATGACTCCGGGCCTGGTATGGATTTTCGGAGAAAATAATGTTGAAACCTACAACACCCTCAGCGCCGGTTTGGTGATGGGTGTTCTGATTATGCCCACCATAGCCAGTATGACAGAGGATGCCCTCAGGGCGGTACCTAAAAGTCTTAAACAGGCTGGTTACGCCATGGGTGGCAATAAACTTGAGGTCGCGCTAAATATCACGGTTCCAGCAGCAGCCTCGGGCATAGCTGCCGCCTTGATCCTGGGTGTGTCGCGCGCCATCGGTGAAACCATGATTGTAGCTCTTGCCGCCGGTAACGCCCCCAAGCTCACCTTCAACCCTCTGGAAAGCGCAGAAACCATGACAGGCCATATCGTCCGTATTTCCGGCGGAGACCTGAGTTACGACAGCATCGACTACACGAGCCTTTTTGCCTTGTCCCTTATGCTTTTCCTTATGACCTTCGGGCTTAACCTTATCAGCCAGCGCATTGTCGAAAGATTCCGGGAGGTCTACGAATGAAAACCGAGAAAAAGCAGCTCAACTTTATTGGGGACGCCGGGTTCCAGCCCAACATGGGGAAACGAACCAATATGGCCAGGATTTGGGGGTTTATTTTCTTCCTTTCCACCGTTGTCGGTATTTTGACCCTTGTTGTTCTATTTGCAAGCATTATCAACGATAACTTTACGACTGTAATTTTAGTGGATAGAGTTCCCCGTGAATCGCTGGTTGTCGAAGAAGGAAAAACTCTGGAAGAGCATTCACGAGCTAGTATGGCTCAAATTGTTTTTGACAACGTACATCTTGCGGTTCTCAGGACCGATGTTCTGGATACCTATCCCGAACGTGTCAAGGAAAGGGCCTTCGCACTTGGTGTAGAAACTTACGATATCCCCCTCGGCGACATGAAGACGATATTCCTTGACCTCTATACTAAGGAACAGATGTGGACGCTTATCGAAAGGGAAGTCCTTGATCCAGCTGTAGAAGAAAGTTTTACCCTCTGGGAAACCTGGACGCAACAGGCTCGTATTCAGGAAGTCTACGCGGAGGTTGAAGCCTATGCACAAGAAGGCGGCGGTCACGCGCGGATGTCCTTCAAAAGCTGGCTGAACGGACATTTCCTGACGGCGGAACAAAATACGGTAGCCCAATACAACGGTATCCGTGCGGCCATCATCGGTTCAATTCTGACCATTCTCATTGCCATCCTTGTGGCCCTCCCTGTGGGCATCGCCGCAGCGGTTTACCTTGAAGAATTCGCAGCCCCGAACAGAATCAATAAAGTCATCCAGACCAACATCTATAACCTTGCGGGAGTCCCTTCCATCATCTACGGTATGTTGGGTTTAGCCATCTTTGTGAGGCTTTTCGAGCCTATTACTTCGGGTTCCATGTTCGGTTATTCCGATTCTGAAAATGGCAGAACCATTATCGGTGCAGGTTTGACCCTTGCGTTCCTTGTCCTGCCGGTTCTTATCATCAATACACAAGAGGCCCTCAGAGCCATTCCCCAGAGCCTTAGACAGAGCGGTATGGCCGTGGGAGCTACGAAGCTCCGGGTGATCTGGTCCATGGTCCTACCCCAGTCCATCGACAGGATTTTAACAGGTACGGTATTTGCTATCAGCCGGGCCATCGGTGAAACCGCTCCGCTTGTCGTTGTGGGGGCTTCGACCTTCGTTACCCAGGACCCTACTAGTATTTTTTCCAAGTTTACAACGCTTCCTATGCAGATCTACTACTTTGCTTCAGATCCAAACCCAGAGTTCCGCCACGTTTCGGCCGCTGCCATTCTCGTCCTGCTCGGCCTCCTTCTGGCCATGAATGCGACAGCGATTGTCTTGAGGAATTATTACCGTTCTAAAAAAGATGCCAATGGCTAAATTACTTCCCGCCTTGACAGGGCGGGAAGACTAAGGCACCATGGAGTCATTGTGATTAATGTATCAAACCTCTCCTTGTCCTTCGGGAAAAGATTTTTATTTAAAGATGTTAGCATCCAGTTTAACCCTGGAAATTGTTATGGACTGATCGGAGCGAACGGGGCGGGGAAGTCGACCTTCCTCAAGATTCTTTCGGGTGAAATCGAGGCTTCCTCGGGTGAAGTGAATATCCCCAAGAAGCTGCGCATGGCGGTCCTGCAGCAGAACCAGTTTGCCTTCGACGAGTTCCCTGTTTTAAAAACCGTTATCATGGGGCATAAACACCTCTACCAGGTCATGGTCGAACGTGAAGCCATTTACGAAAAAGAAGTGATGACCGACGAAGATGGAATGAGGGTCAGCGAGCTCGAAGGGGAGTTCGCAGAACTCAATGGATGGGAAGCCGAGAGCGAAGCGGCCGTGCTTCTTTCGGGGCTGGGCATCGATGAAACTTTTCATGATAAACAGATGAAAGACCTCGAGGGCGGCGAGAAGGTCCGTATTCTGATTGCCCAAGCCCTCTTTGGCAACCCGGACATCCTTCTTCTCGACGAGCCCACCAACTTCCTCGATATGGAATCCATAGCCTGGCTGGAAGATTTTCTTTATGACTTTAAAAATACGGTCATCGTGGTGAGCCACGACAGGCACTTCTTAAACCAGGTCTGCACCCATATAGCCGACATTGACTTCGGCAATATCCAGCTCTACGTCGGTAACTATGATTTCTGGTACGAAACAAGCCAGTTGCTCTTAAAACAGAAGCGCGACGAGAAAAAACGCTCTGAAGAAAAGGCCACCGAGTTGAAATCCTTTATCATGCGGTTTGCCTCGAACGCAGCCAAGAGCAAACAAGCTACAAGCCGCCAGAAAATCCTTGATAAGCTGGACCTGGATTCGCTGAAACCCTCGAACAGGAAATACCCTTACGTGGCTTTTAAACCCGACCGCGATTGCGGGAAGAGTGTGTTGAGGGTCGAAGGGCTGTGTAAAACGGTCGAAGGCGTTCCGCCGTTAAAAAACTTTTCGATGATCGTCGAGCAAGGGGACAAGGTCGCTCTGCTCGGTGACGCAGGTTTAAAGACCCTCCTTCTCGATATCCTTTCGGGGGAGGTCAAACCCGACTCCGGCGTGATAGAGTGGGGGCAGACCATCTCGGTAGGCTATTTCCCAAAAGACAATACAAAACTCTTTTCGACCTCGGACAATCTCGTAGACTGGCTCCGTCCTTTCAGCAAGGAACCAGATGAAACTTACCTGAGGGGGTTTTTGGGACGTATGCTTTTCAGCGGGGACGAGACGCAGAAATCAGTGAACGTCCTTTCGGGAGGGGAACGCGTCAGGTGCCTGCTGGCTAAGCTCATGCTCCAGGGGCCCAACGTCCTGCTTTTGGACGAACCCACCAACCACCTTGACTTGGAAGCCATCACGAGCCTCAACACCGCCCTGGATGAATACAACCAGGTTCTCATCATGACGAGCCACGACCACCAGCTGGTCGCTTCTGCCGCCAACCGTGTGATTGAACTTGCTCCGGGTGGTGTGATAGACAGACGGACCGAGTTTGAAACGTATCTACGGTCTGCGGAAATCAAGGCGGTTCGGGATGAACTCTACCACGGCCACGTACGCTTGAGCCTCTAGGAGCTTCGAATGACACCGGAGAAATTGATTCAACTGACCGGTTACCTCGACTCAAACAGCGCACTTCATTACTGTCAGCTTTTAGACAAACTTTCCCTTGTCCCCGAAAGGGCCGTCGAAGGTTTCTTTTGGTTTCCCGGCGGCGGGGCTCCTCCCGGAGTTGCAGGCCTGGGCTTGCAGAACGGTGCCGTTTTTTTCTTTTTACCGTCGCCGCAGGCCGGAAAAAAAACCCACATGCGCCAGCTGATCGAGGCCCAGTTATCGACAACGACACGTAGCGGTAAACTTTCCTGGCCCGATGGTTCAGAATTCCGTACAGCTTCCGATAAACTCTTAACCTGGAGCGAGGCACCGCAGGAAGAGCTTTCCTTATGGGCCCGGGCTAAAATATTTATCCAGGAACTTCTTCAGTTTCTCGCCCTGGAACCCACCCTATGGGAAGTGGTTCGAAAGGATATCTTACAGGCCTTCCAATGCCGCCTTGCACTTTCCATCCCACCTTCCCACAATGAGAGGCTCTTCGTGGGTTGGGTGCTCCTGGCGTTAAACCCGGCCCATGATGTAGGAAAGCTCAAGGCCCTCTTCCAAGCATCCGAACCGCCTGTAGAGTGGAACGACGAAGCCATGGAGCAAACCCAAAATCTCGTCCCTCAAGCGGAAATGGTTTGGAACGGGGTGGCTAAGGCCCTCTCTTTAGAAAATGTCCAGGGCGGGATCTTTTCCATCCAAATGACCCAACTTTACCAGCGTTTTCTTGAAACCTCTATCAAGGCCGACGGGAAGATTGAACCCGAGGAGAGTGAGTTCCTAAAAAGCATGGAGGCTGGACTGAGAAAGTCCAGGGAAACGGTAAGCACACAAACTACTCCTGCAACTCCTGACCAAACCAAGGAAGAAAAACTCGAGGATGTTTTGGCCGAGTTGGACAGTTTGATTGGGATGGAGAATATAAAGACCCAGGTCAAGACCTTTGTCAACTTTATCAAAATCCAAAAAGAGAGACGGGACCGGGGTATGCCCGTACCTTCCTTGAGTCTCCACGCAGTTTTCACCGGCCCTCCGGGAACAGGTAAAACCACCGTCGCACGCCTACTGGGCCGAATCTATAAGGCGCTTGGATTTCTCCAAAAAGGAACCTTGCTCGAAACCGACCGCTCGGGGCTGGTCGCAGGTTACGTCGGGCAGACGGCAACGAAGACGGACGAGGTTGTGCAGAAAGCTCTTGACGGGGTCTTGTTTATTGACGAGGCTTACGCCTTAACCCCGCGCGGAGGCGGGCAGGATTTCGGCCAGGAGGCAGTGGACACACTGCTGAAAAGGATGGAGGATCACCGCGAGAGGTTTGTTGTCGTCGTCGCGGGCTACCCGGACGAAATGCGGCATTTTATCGACTCAAACCCGGGCCTGAGTTCGCGCTTCAGCAGGTACTTTGAATTTGACCATTACAAACCGGAAGAACTTATAGGTATCTTTAAGCTCTTTGTTTCTAAAAGCAAATTGAAGATCACAGCGGATGCCGAAAAAAAAGTCCTCGATGAATTGGCACGGCTCTACGTAGGTCGCGGCAAGAGTTTTGGTAACGGCCGAGCCGCTCGAAATCTTTTTGAAACCATCCTTGAAAGGCAGGCGAACCGGATTGCCCCTATTGTCCCACTGACAGAGGAGCTTCTGGTATCTCTTGAAGCGGATGACGTTCCAGGGTCGAACAGCAACCCCGGGGCTGGGACACCGGAGTTGTGATTTTATTAGAAATTATTTAGACAGGAAGATAAGGTTTCATTGCTATGGCGAGCGAATCGATGGTACTTTTACTGATGTTGAGGATACTTGCGATCTCGGAATGCGAAGGGACGAGTTTAATCCTTTTGAGAAGGTTCTCAGCCCGCTGCATCCTAAAACGCCATTTGTTTTCGTCGGCTTGAAGTTTTCCGATTGAACCTGGATCCCCCCCTTCCTGAAGAAGGTTTTGGATTTGAAATATCTTGGCAATGCATGTCCCTCTGATATTGTACAGTTTCTCACGTTTTTCCGCTTTGGGGCGGAGGAATTCTTTAGCTTTCTCAACAAGTAAAAATAAATCATGGACTGGCACAGAGGTTTTCTCACTGGTAAGCTCGAGGATTCTATCATCGACATTCCAGGCGGCTTTTAACAGAAGGTAGATTATCCGACGGGTTACGACTCCCGTCTGATTTTTTCTAATGGCTAGTGTTAGCTGGGTGTCATCCTTTTCCCTGACTTCGCTGTATACAGCCTGCGTCACGTATTCCCCTTCCAGAGGTCTATCTTCCAGAGGGACTTCAAAATATATCCGTTTTTTATTAAGAAAATTCTTATTGTTGAGATATTTTTTAACGTAAAATTTAAGGGTTGAATACAGGTAGGCTCCAAAAGGTTTTCCTATCCAGTTGAAGTTCTGAATAAGGGTTGGTATCCTTTTTAAAAAACCGGCCAGGAAATCGTGTGTCGTTTCTAAGCTCAGTTTCCACCTGTTTAGCAGAACTTCATAAATCTCCTTTTGAATCGTTGTGATAAGCGGGCCCAGATCGGCCGCTCCCGAATTGTACATAAGAACTTTTTGTGTTGTCGAATCCATTTTTCCTCCATAGGAAGAAAAGCATGCCCTGTGCCAAGCGCCCTTATTGCATGCTGTAGGCTATTGTCTCAAGGTAATACCAATTTCTCCAACACACACGCTCACAATAATCATCCGTTCCTCATAATGCCTCCGTGGGTGGTGAACCTGGGCATAGACTGTGAGGATTTTCTTAAACCTTGAGCTGTTCCTTGAATATAATAAATCGAATAAGTTTAGGAACTCAATTAGCCATTTTAAGTGATCTTGAATTTATCTTTAGTGTGAGCAATAAGGGTCACAGACGCTCACAATCGGATTTTATCTAACAGAGCCTTCACACGTTCCCCCCTTGGAAGGGCCGTTCTCCCTAGGGCTGTGGCCAATCCCTGGTAAAGGTCTTTAGGCCAGGCTGCCAGGAAGGCTTCAGCAGATGTTTCACCGAGAAAATAAGCAGTGCAGCCGCTGTCAAAATATTCCAGCTGGTCGGCGGTGAGTTGGGAAACCAAATAGAGTGCCAATGGTGCATTTGCCAAGTCGAAGGAACTAGCGTTGGTTCGGCCGTCTCTCAGGAGTTTTAAGACATCAGGATCGCTATGTTTAGGCAGGTATGAAGGTAGGTGATCCTCTAATCGCACTCCCGGATCTGAATGAATCTCCCCCATAAAGTAAACCAGGGGTACCATGCCTCCCGACACCTGGGCAAGCGCCTCTAGAAGACCGGCCGCCATCACCTTGGCTTGAAGGTAAAGGTCGGCTATCTCCAGGTTGCGTTTGGCCCTGAGCCGCATCGCACCCACTTCGGCATCGTTCCCGCCGCCATCATGGAAGATCGTCAACGTATCAAGTGTGTTAAGGAAGGAGCGTACACCAACCAGCGCCTTTCTATAACTTGTGACGGTGTAGAGCGTGGAAAGCGTGAATTCAGGGTGCATTTCGGGTATTAGGAGCCAAGTATTGCTGAGAAATCTTCCCGATTTCTACCCATTCTTCAAAAAGTGTTTCGAGGTAAAAGTCCCAAGGCACC
>DYOB01000294.1 GCA_020720765.1 Borreliella garinii | reverse complement strand
CTCTGTGCATCCCGGCTCCCCGGTCCTGTATCAAAATCTCAAGCGCAACAGGCTCTTAGCTCTGAAGGCCGCCTACCACCATCGACAAATCAAAATCATAGTTCAAGAAGTTCAGGATGAGACAGAGTACCTGCTCAGCACTGAAGCTAACAGAACATATTTGTTAACTGCAGTAGAAAACTTTAAAAACCGGAACCACTGAAACCAACTTTTTCTTGTTTTTGGTCGAAAAGGATCACTTAAAAGCATCGTCCCGACTACAAATTTGAAAACGAATCCTTTTTATAGCTTCATATAAATTACATTAATAAAACAGAGGCCATAAATCGGTGTTCCAGCCGACTCGAGTAGCTCATGACTGAACAGGTGCGCCAGACGGTGGAAGTTAACACTATGTATTTTTGTCTTGTTCTGTATTGACATTAGGCGACAATAGTTCTACACTTTAAAAGTGGAAATTCTCTGGAATATTGATAAAAATAAGCTTCTCTTGGAAACAAGGCAGATTTCTTTTGATATGGTTCTGGATAAAATTGTTAATAATGATTTTCTTGGACCGGAGATAAACCCTTCAAGAAAAACCAATTGCGGATTATTGTTCATTTTTATGGGTATCCATTTATTGTGCCATTCGTAATTGACTCTGATGGAAATTGGTTTCTGAAAACGGTGTATCCAAGCCGAAAGGAAAAAAGAGGGTAGGCTATCATGAAAAGAATCAATCCAGAAAATATGGTTCTCGATGCGGAAGAACAGTGGTATGAGGATCACGCTGATAAATTTATCAAAGCACCGGATGGAATGCGTGAACAACTGATCGAAGCTGCTGTGAATACACAAAACAAGACCGAACGCATGAATATTCGTATGTCCAAGAAAGACATGGATAACCTAAAGACGATTGCACTTCGTGAGGGGCTTCCTTATCAATCTTTGGTTACCAGTGTCCTCCATAAATACACAACAGGTTTGCTTGTAGATATAAACGAAGCTAGAAAAATTATCACTGGTAAAAGCGGAGCCTAATTCCGTCTTCCACCTGACGCGCCCTAGGCGCGCAGGTGAAGACCGACTTCAGCGGACTTTCGCCGCTTTCGTCGTGTTCCAGCCGACTCGCTGTGCTCGCGGCTGAACGTGTGTAGCAGTGATAGAGAAACCCAGGTATAACCCCGCATTCCAGCGCCATCCCCGTTTTAACCACGGTCCCAGCGCATTGCCAGAAAGCTGGTTGTTAGGTTGTTTCAGGTTCCAATATATCAAATATCTCCATTATCTCCACCTTGTTGGAGCTCCAGGTTCAACCAAAATTTTCAACCACGGGCCATCGGGCGTCATGGCTCGCATCTGAGTATTGTTTTAAGGTTCGATGCAGGTTCCATTATCTCCAAATAATCCATTATCTCCACCATGTTGTAGCCCAATAGTCACTATAAAAGTTATTAGTTTTTTTTCGTAGGTGGTGGGAGGGGGGGGGCAAATAATCCCCAGATTTTGTGGACAACCCTTAGCCCCAAAGATTAGTCACTATCAGGAGAGATTTGAAACACGTACTTATATGAAAACCTGGAAACCGGTGATTATAGGAACTTTATCACCGGTGATGACAGTTTTTACCACTGACGTACCTTCCTGTCTCCTGGGGGTTCGGAGTCTTCATTCTTTGGGCGTGCCCCCCGCGAGCGGGGGTCGGCGTCCTACGGGGTGCTGGACACTGTTTCCTTTTAGTGTCCAGGGCCTTAGGCTCCGTACTTCGTACCGTGCTAACGCACGCCCGGTGGAGGCTACTCTTTTTTGGTCACCACGACCTTCGGTTCCGGCCGCCTCACGCATCGTATTTCATCCTTCTATTTCTCTTTTATACTCCCTTATTCTATCATAATTCTCGTGGTCATTTCTAGGTTCCCGCCATCAAAAACTTCGTTCAACTTGACAACGCGGACAAGCCGCGTTGCAAGTTAACGTGGGTGTTTGAGGGATTAATTAATCTTATTATGTTTCATATAATTGATTTTTTCAGAATAACCCACCCAGTTCGTGAAAGAACCAGTTTATTAATCGTAATAATTTAAGCTTTCAGAGAGTGAAATTAATCGAGCTTGGGGTAAAAA
>DYOB01000293.1 GCA_020720765.1 Borreliella garinii | reverse complement strand
TGATCCCCGAGCAGGTCAAAATGCTGGCCCGGAGGCAGCGGTTGGTGAGTTTTTTCCGAGAGGTGGTTTTTCGTTAGAAGTGATTCTATGCTTCTTTTTTCAGACCAGGCTACCGGATTGACCATTTCCATCCAAAGGTAAGAAAGAACGTTCGGCCTGAGCCGAGGTAGGGTGTGCTTGCATCGTTATACGGTTGTGGGTACACCCTTATTTCATCGAAAATATCGCTCACGCCCAGGGTTATGTCCCAGTCGTCCCGATTGTATCGTGCTGTCAGATTGGCAAAGGTCTTTGCTGGTTGTTTTTGCGACGAGAGTTCGTCTCCGTCCGGGTCTCTTGCACCCTGTTCGTAATCGTAAGCATAATATGTATCATACCAGACCAGGCTTGGCATGATTGACCATTGGAGGCCGGGTATCTTGTAGTTGGCTGACATAGTGATTTTGTTTTGCGGTGCCCCTAAGTGTTGATTGTCGTCTTGGGGGACGAGATAGGGAAGTGGGGTGTCAAGGGCTATGTAAAAACTGTAACCGAGATGAATCGTGCAGTTTGGTAATACTTGGGCCGACCAATTGGTCTCAATTCCGCTGGTGGCCGATTCTGGATTGTTGGTGTAAAAATATCCAGAATCGGTACTGGAGTAAATAATCGGGTTCGTGTTTTCGATGTAAAAAAGAGCCAGAGTGCCATAGGTGATGGGCATCGGTGTCCAGGTGATCTCGACCTCGTACTGGGTAGTTTCTTCGGCCGTGATTCCTGTTGCCTCGGTCAGGTCTGAAGAGTTGATAATTTCTACATTTGGATCTCTGAACGCCTTGCCGTACATGCCTTTTATTGTCCACTGTTCCAGGTTGCGAACAACGGCAAGGCGAGGCACAAAGGATGTTCCTGAATATTCATGATCGTTATAGCGAGCGCCTATGGAAAAAATGTAGTCGCGCCAGGGAGCCTCCGCCTGAAAGAAAGCCGCCTGGCTTGCGTAGCGGGCTGAATCGCTCCCGTTGAAATAGGACTCTGGCACTACCCCAAAGCCTCCGGCGCTTTCGGCTTGTCCTCTCTCATTTCGGTATTCGATCCCAACAAGACCATCCCATTCTGTTCCATTATAACCGAGATCGAGGTTGGTCAGGTGCATCTCGGCGGGCAGATGGAAATCAGAGATAGGATTAACTGTATGATCTCGTGAAATCCACCAGTCCTCCTGGGTTCGATAAGTGTATTTGGGGGTCAGGGTCAGTTTGTTATTAAGCTGGTAATCATAGGCGGTGGATAGGGTAACATTGTTAAACTCCACTGTTTCTCCTGGTCTGCTATCACCATGTTTATGGGGTGTCTTGCTCTGATAGCGGTCTTGGAGTAAACGAAAATGCAGATCATGCCAGTCAATTTTGCCGATCAGATTGGATGTCCCTATATTACTTTCATTTCCCAGATCATGGGGAGAATTGGAGTTGTCCCGCCAGGTTTCGCCGGACCAAGGAACCTTGGAACCACTCGTGCTGATCATGCATTTCAGGTCATTGTCCACAAGTGTAGCGGTGCCGACTCCCCCAAAGCCACCGCCAGCATTACTCATTTGTTCTGCCATGACCTTGACATCCACAGAAGTAGTACGTGCCTCCAGTGTATATACGCGAATAACCGCCAGTTGTGCGTTCCCACCGTATTTTGCTGCTCCGGCACCCCGGATAACCTCCACTCGTTCTATTTGTTCGGCGGGATAGTGGCGGGCAAGGTTGAGGGAGCCATAGAGCAGGTCATTGATCGGCATGTCATCGATGAGGAGAAGCACTTTGCCTTCGTGCCCCCATTGTCCTCGGAAGATCAGGCTTGTTACGCCAAAAACATCGACTCCAACAGTAATGCCAGGAATATGTTCGAGAATGTCAACTAAATAGCGGGCACCCAATCCCTTAATTTCCTCGGTAGTCAACATGCTGATGGTGGCGGGCTGATTACGGATAGGGGTCTTGACAACGGTTGCAGTGTTGACCTCAAGGGCCAGAAGTTCCTCGAGAGAATAGGTGAAGAGATCCTTTTGGTCTTCCCCGGCAGCCCAGAGGAGAAAAGGGCTTACCGCATCTATGAACAAGCATGACAACATACAA
>DYOB01000073.1 GCA_020720765.1 Borreliella garinii | reverse complement strand
GACGCTTTTGTATCGTGTCGCCATGGGTAACAAAGTATCACACAGTTCAACCTCAGGTAAATTCCTGCGGTCTCAAGCGCAACAGGCTCCTAGTATCCAGAAGGGAGGGGCGTTCACCAAAAAATTGCGAAGCCCCTACCCTGGAATCACCGAAGAGGAGACTCCCGGATTCGAGAATATAGACACGATTGTCCCCATCCCCTGTCTGGAAAAGAAAGGATCCCTTGGGTAGGAATTCTTGCACCCAGAGTTCTGCCAGCACGGCTTTTTGCCCAGGTTCGAGAAGGCGGAATGGAAGGACTTCATCCAACATGGCTCGTAAGGGTTGATGGTTCAAGGGTTCATCCGTGGAAAGCTTAATGTTTTTTAAAACTATTTGCCAATATATTTTTAACTAGGAGCGGCGAGCCGATAATGTAAGAGTCATGATGAAATCCCTCTTGATGGAAACCACATCGATAGAATCTCTTTTAGGTGAATTGGTGCAGAGGGTGAGCTTCCGCAACGATGCCGAGAAAGATCTGATAAAAAAGGCGATCAACCTCGGTCTTAAACTCCACGCGGTCCAAAAACGCGCCAGCGGCGAACCGTACATGATCCATCCCCTCCACGTCGGAGGAATCCTTGCGAGTCTGAATATGGACAGCGCGACGATTTGCGCAGGGCTTCTCCACGATGTTCTTGAAGATACATATATGTCCAAGATCGAACTCGCACAAGAGATGACGGAAGAGATTGCGGAGCTGGTCGACGGTGTGACGAAAATCCACATTCTCCACGCTAAGACGAAAAGTGTGCAGGAGTCGGAAACCATAAGGAAAATGTTCCTGGCCATGTCCAACGACATCCGGGTTATCCTGATCAAGCTGGCCGACAAGGTCCACAATATGAGTACGCTCCAGTACCTGCCCCCGGAAAAAATCCAGAGGATAGCGACCGAATGCCGTGACCTCTACGCACCGCTGGCCGGGAGGTTGGGAATCAATGGGGTGAGGGCTACCCTCGAAGATCTTTCGTTAAAATTCCTGGATAGCGATGCGTATAAGGCCATTGAAGAGTTTGTCAGTTCACGCCAAAACGAACAGGAACAGTTCCTTGAAACTATTTCGAGGGAGGTCCTAGAGACGGCACAGAAAGAGAACATCGAAGTCTCCGTTTCCTGGCGTGCGAAACATTTTTATTCGATCTACCTCAAATGGAAACGAAAGGGTCACGAACTCGATGATATCCACGATATTCTCGGTGCCAGGGTGGTCTGTTCAACTGTCACCGAATGCTACGGCCTTTTAGGTCTTGTGCACAGCAGGTATAAACCCATTGAAGGCAGGTTTAAAGATTATATTGCCATGCCGAAAGAAAACGGGTACCAGAGTCTTCACACGACAGTGATGAGTTATGGACATTTGACCGAGATCCAGATTCGAACCAAGGAAATGCACCAGACCGCGGAATACGGAATTGCCGCCCACTGGATGTATAAAGAAGGAAAGGCCCGAGCCAAAGATATCGAGCTCTTTAAACGCATCCGGGAATGGAGCCAGAATATCGGCGACTCGCCGGACCTCCTTCAAAACCTGAAAGAAGAAATTCTCAAAGACACCATCTATGTCTTCACACCGAAAGGCAAGGTAGTACAATTGCCCAAGGGGGCGACTGCTCTCGACTTCGCTTTTTCAATTCACACGGAAGTTGGACAGCACTGTTTTGCGGCCAAGGCCGACGGTGCGATCATCCCTCTTGGGCAGGAACTGAAAAACACCCAGGTGATCGAGATCATCACCGCCCAGAACGCTAGGCCCCACCTGAACTGGCTGCGTTACGCCCGAACGGCACGGGCACGCGGGAAAATTCGCCACTGGCTGACCCACAACGATCCAAGTATTTTTTCCGACCGGAACATTCTTGCGAAGAAGCCCGAAGAGAAAGCTCCGGAAGAAAAAGTTGAGAAAGAAAAAAAGGCGGAAGTTCATCCGGTTATTCCTGAAACTACGCAGAGGGTTGCACAGTCAAAGATAGGGATCAGGATGGGGAAGGAGGACAATTTCCTCGTGAAGTTTGCCCATTGTTGCAAACCCTTGCCCGGTGACGCCATCATAGGTTTTATTTCTCGAGGACGGGGACTCATCATTCACAAGGCCAACTGTTCCAACCTCAAGGCCATCAAGGATTTCCAGGAGCGCCGCGTCGAAGTCGAATGGGACGCACACACCACGAGGTCGGTTAAAAAATTCCGGGTAATCGCGAAAAGGAGTCCCGACCTTTTCAGCCAAATTGAAGGAGCCATCCGACGCTACAATGGGCACTTGATCGAAGGCCGGGTGGATGAGGATAACCAGGGCCGGTGGATAGGAAATTTTACCATGGAGCTCGACCAGGAGGACGAACTTCTGAAGGTCGTGAAAGCCATCCGCAGTATACCCGCCGTCAGCCTCATTCAAAAACTCGAGGAAGGAAACGGGTAAAGAACCGCACGCACTGTCAATGAAGAATCATGTGAGCCTGTTTCAAAACTCAACGAGGAAGGGGTTTCAGAAGTGAAAAACGATGCGAAAACCGGAGTTTACAAAGGTAAATGAGGATTTAAGCGAGTTTTTTACGAACTGATAACACCTCCGCAGTAGTTTTGAAAGAGGCTCATGTAACTTGATTTCCTTTCCAGCTTGATGTACACTATATTTAGGAGATGTGTACAAATGAGCGTGGTAAAAGCAAGTACCTTCAGGCAAAACCTCTTTCATTATCTGGATGCCTGCGTGAAAACCGGAAAAGCACTGTTTATTGAACGGGGCCAAGACCGCTACCTACTCCAATCCATGCCAATTCGTAAGCCTCTGGGGTCGGTTCCTCCCCGGCCATGGATTATCACTAGCCCTGAATCCCTTTCGGAATTTTCACCCTCTGAATGGGATCCCGATGATTTTTCTTGACACACACGTTTTAGTTTTTCTGGCCACAGACGCCTCACTTCTTCCAAAATCCCTATGGAGGACCTTGGATTCAGAAGTTCTTGTCTACAGCCCGATGGCAAAACTCGAACTGGGATTTCTCTATGAAATCAACCGTATTCACCCTTAAAATTAGAAAAAGGAATTCTTTCCTCGGTCCCTTGGGTGCCGACGTTCAGCTTAGCTCCACAGAAATTCCACTCGAACCAATTCTGAGTGGTTCGTAAATGAAACGCATAGGACCCAGGAGCTCTGCGTACGATAAGCCGCACCCCCGTGTAAGGCTTCCCGTCGAGCACTTGTTTTTTTCCAAACCGAGGCGCATTTGAATAAACCCGCCGTTGTTCTCGGTACGCACCTTTCCAACCATCCGAAGGTAAAAACCCGATTCATCAGAAACGATTTCTGAACTCATATCGCTGATTCCACCCATAACCCTGTCGGTGTAGCCTTCCCATACGGTTCTAAAACGCGAAACGGATTTCACGCTGAAATTATCGAAAAGCAAATCACTCTGGGCCGGCAAAATATTTGCGCTGAAAAAGTTCATAAGAGCCATGATGATGTTTATCCTCATAAGTCAATGTAACTAAATTGCATTAAACCGACAAGTAATTTCACTTGAACTTAAGGCCTTGCTTGACATTCATCCGAGAATCACGTACGCTATCTATCAGAGTTTCAGGGAGGTATCATGAAACACACCATAATCTCAGCGCTGTTTATATTTTCCAGCTTCGTTGGACACGCCCAGGAAGATATTCTCGTCACGGCAACTCGGTTGCCAAAAAAAAACATAGAGGCACCTGGCACCCTGGTTCTAACCCCGGAAGACTGGGAAGGTGCGGTCACCGTTCTTGATGCCCTTGAAAAAGTCCCAGGGCTCAAGGTGTTCTTCAGCGGGACCACCCAGACTTCTTACCTGACAGCAAGGGGTTTTGGCGAGGGTGGACATTCGAGGTTGAGAATTCTCCTCAACGGTATCCCCCTCAACCCGCCCGACCTCGGCATTCCCCAGCTTGATTCCCTTTCACTCAACCAGGTGGAAAAGATAGAATACTTTCATGGTGGCTCGAGTACGCGGTACGGTGACGGTTCTATAGCGGGTGTTATCAATATCATCACAAAAACCCATGCCTCCGAACCGACTTTTATTCTTAACCTCCTAGGTGACTCCAACCTTTCGTATTCCGTGAATGGAGAAATCTCGATACCTATCGAAAACCACCTCCTCTCGCTCACAGCCTCACGGTATCAGGAAGATCCTTCGCGAGATCGTTCCGAAAGTATGGGGTGGGGTGCCGGAGCGCGGTGGATCTGGAATATCGGTGAATCGATGAAAACCAATCTTGGTTTTTCCTTTGTTCCCAAAACCTACCAGCTCCCGGGAAGTTTGACACCAGTGCAGTTTGCTGAAAATCCCAACCAAGCCGTCAACCAGGTGGATTTCACCGAAGGATCCACCTGGAGGACCGACGCCCGTTGGAACGGGACTTCTGAAGGGTTGTCTTGGGACACACCCGTGTCCTATTCTTCCGCAACAAATAATACGGATTTTGCAGTCTTCTCCTGGTTTTTCGACACCGTTCTAAGAGATTTTTCTTTTTACCCTGTGGTGGGTTGGAAGTGGGGTAACGAATCAATAAAAGGATCGGTTGAGGCGGGTGCTGAATGGAACTGGTCCAACATTTATCTTAAAAAATATTCTACAGCACAAAGGGTGACCCAGAACGGCGAAGCCGATGTGAGCCGTTCTGTTTACGGGGGGTTTCTCAGTACGAAAGCCGAGGTTAGCGGGTGGGGTGTCGAAGCGAGTGCACGGGGGCAGGGTGGAACCTTTGACGGCGGTGCCTCGGTGAAGGGAAATCAGAGCTTGGGGTTTTTCACTGGGAGTTCGACCCTGTCCTACGTTTCAGAAACTGTTTCTTCGAGTTTAGGCTGGACCCGTGTTTTCAGGCTTCCCCTGCTCGATGAAAAAATTTCCTACCAAGGATTCGGCGACTCATTTCTCGAAGATCTGGGACCCGAGTTTGGACATAGCTGGGATTGGCTCACAGATCTAAGGGTAGGAAAGATAAAAGCCGGCCTGAATATCTTTGCGTTATTTATGGAACAGGAAATCCTTTTTGACAATGTTCTTTCTATCAATGTCAACCAAGGGCTTTCCAGAAGATTGGGATTCGCTCCGCAGATTACTTATGAGGATGATTGGGGTTCGGTGTCTCTCAACTACCAGTGGTTGGACGCAAGACCGGGATGGGACTTGAACGGTAACAAATATTTTATTCCCTTAGTCAGTCCTCATCAGTGGGGTGGAAATCTCACCCTGAAGTTTCCCGAAGGGATAACCTTAGAAACCCTTTACCAGGGTTTTAGCAGTGCTTTTTACAACACTACCAATACCAAGTCCCTCGAGGCCCGCCATCTTTTGAACCTCAACCTGACCTGGACTAAAAACTGGGATGCTTTAGAAACCCAAGTTGTCTTTAACGTCGAAAATATTTTTGATGACAGAACGCCCTCGACGGCCTTGGAAGGGTTTTCCAACGATGGTTTTTATCCTTCACCGGAGCGGCAGTTCCGGCTGAGCCTAAGGTTGAAATGGTAAAGCGGCTCTGGCTCCTTGTCTTAACAGCTCACACGGCCACCCTGGCCGGAGTCATCTTATTTGTTCCAAGTTCTATTTCGTATGAAAAGCACAGTACCATCGAGGTCAATCTTATTGCTCCGAGGCTGGAAAAAACTCTAAGCATCGAGATGGACAAATTCAGTTCAGTTCCGGTGGCCTCGGTTCCAACGGTACCAGTGCCGGTTCAAACGGGTTTTTCTCCACCTACCATCGAGGAACCTCCCCGCCTTCCACAACTTTTCCAGTGGGATTATCCCGAAGAAGCCAGGCGGGGAAATGGTATTCAAGGGAGGGTGCTGCTGGGTGTTGAAGTTTCCGAGACAGGTCAGGTAGCCGGCGTTTCCGTGATCACAAGTTCCGGTTCCCTTCTTCTCGATGAGGCGGCTAAGGAGCAATTATCCCGTGTTCGCTTTTACCCTGCCAGGCTCGACGGTCTCCCGGTTTCGGGAAAAACAGAGGTTGGAGTGAAATTCCTGCTTACCGACGAATAACTTTTTAATTATCTCAAGCAAATTGATAACTTCCTGGGTTAATCCTCCTTAGGAGGTACGATGAAAAATTTATTTTTTATCCTGGCATTGGCCGGGATGATGGCGTGTCAAAACCCGGAACTAGAACCTACCCTTCAGTCGGGTGTGGTTGAGACCAAGCAACCAGCGGATAAAAGAACCCTTGAAGAGGTGGTTCCTTTAAGTCCTGTTCCTGAAAACGCTCAGGAGCTTCATGAGCTTAAGTATTTTCCAGGACCGGCCCCGAGGTTTCCTGGTGGTTATTGGGTTCCCCCCATCGGGAAGGAACCGATCTTCACCCGTCCTGACCCAACGAAGTTCGAGTTTTTACAGTTTATGGCGGGCAGTGAGAATGCGTGGACGGGTGAATGGGTTACCCTCACAGCGATGCTGAATATCCCTGTCGGAGCATCAGCGGCAAGAATTAAGGTTGAGTTGGATTTGGGGCCGGAGTTTGAAAAACGTTTCGTTTCCATGTATAACAACGGGGTGGATGGGGATGAACGGGCTTCCGACGGGCTTTTTACCTATAAATTCCAGATTCCACGCGACACACACTCCGTAAACTCGAACTTTATCGCTACTGCGATGCTTGATGGTGAAATCCTAAAAATCCGAAAATGCCTTCTGACCATTCGAGGGGGTGACTTCAAAATTTATACAGGATTTGAATCTAAGGAAAAGCAGGAAGGGCAGGACCTTCCTTCGAACCCTCAAGACTTTCTGAAAGTTCGTGGGGTGAATTTAAAGGAAGCTTGCTGGACCATATACGGCGGCTGGACTGGTAACGATGGAGCCCTGGAGGAAGATTCTGGCGTTTTTCTGACTGAGAAGGACGCTGTTCTTATCAGCCCCTGGATAGCCAGCGGTTCCAAACTTTGGTTTACAGCTCACCAGCCGGTCAGCGGCGCTTCTAAGGTTCTCGAACTTTCTATGTCGAGGGATGGCCTGAACTGGGAGCCCTTGGATTTCACCTTCACCGCACGTGAAGGTAATAAAACTGGAAAGGTTTTTGATGCAATCCTCTCAGCTGAATTCCACGGTTTTATCCGTTGGAAAATGAAACAGCCAGGGAGTTTGATGATCGACCAGGTTCGGTTGCTGCAACGAAGAGATTGAAGAATTTAAATCCTAGAACCCCGGGAGTTCATACAGTCTCCGCGGGGTTCATAGAATTATAAGATTTCACCAGCATTGCCGAGAGCGTCTGCAGACTTGATATTTTCAAGTGGACCTGGAGTAGTAGAGTTTAGATTTTTTTCCAAATGCTGATTCTTTAAACCTGCAAGCTCACGGATGAGGAGAAACCCTGTAATTAAAAAAGCCAAGGTATCGGCGATGGGTATCGAATACCAGACTCCGGATATACCGAAAAACCTAGGTAGGATAAGGATCAGGGGTATCAGAAAGAGTACCTGGCGGCTGAGACTGAGGATCATGCTATAGGCAGCTTTCCCTATGGCTTGAAAATATCCCACACCGGCGATTTGACTCCCTATGAGAGGAAAAGCGAGAAAGAAAATGGTTAAAGCCTGGCTACCCCTGTCAAGAATTTCTGGGTTTTTAGGCAGAAAGAATGCAAAGAGTATCCGCGGCGCAAAAAGTGCTGCAAGAAAACCTAAGAGTGTAACAAGGGTTGTGGATACGGTTGTAAGGAGGACGAGTTTTCTGACGCGGTCATAAAACTGGGCGCCGTAGTTAAAACCTATCAAGGGCTGGGTTCCCTGGTTTAAACCGAAAATCGGCATAAGGAAAAGCATGGCAATGCTGAAGATGACGCCGATAGAAGTCAGTGCCCAGTCCCCTCCATAGAAGGAAAGCTGAGTATTCAGGATGGCATTCAGGACCGAAGCCGCTACCTGCATGAAAAAAGGTGCAACCCCGATAGTAAAAACGCGCAGGAGAATTTTTGGTGAAGGAATGAGGTCCTGGAGGGTTAACTTTTTTCCCATCGGTGTGTTAAATAATCCCGCCATAACCCAGATACTGCTTACGATCATGCTGATTACGGTGGCGAGAGCTGCACCCCCCACACCCCAACCAAACACAAAGATAAAAATGGGGTCGAGGATCGTATTCAGAGCAGCGCCGATAAGAAGTGTCAGCATGGCTGTGATAGGTGAACCCTGGGCCCTGATAAAATTATTCATGGCAAAGCTGATGGTCTGGAAAAGTCCGCCGAAGGCGATGATAGACATATAATCTTTCGCCGGACCTATCACGTTTTCCGATGCACCGAAGAGTTTCAGCAATGGTTCTGTGAAAAGGATTCCGACGGCGCTGAGAATGAGTGATATAATGACTGTCATTGTCAGGCTATTGCCGAAGGTGAGCCTGGCCTCTGTTTCGCGCTTCTGGCCGAGAAAGATGGAAAAGGCCGCCGCTCCGCCGATACCTATGAGCATACCGAAGGCCATGAAAATCAGCATATAAGGAAAAACCACGGTGATCCCCGCAACACCCAGGTCGCCAACGCCCCAACCAACGAAAAAGCGGTCTACAACGTTGTAGACCGCTTGAACCAACATTCCAATAATGGCGGGAATGCTGTATTTTAGGACAAGGCCAAATAACGGTGCCGTGCCTAACTCCTTTGTTCTATCCAAGTTAACCTCGCTCTTAGACGAGGAAGTTAAACCTGTTTAAACAGAATGTCAAATCACCTAGGGAGAGGGCTCCAGCTTCCGTCGGGTTTTATTGTAATCTCGTTATCCTGGGGTTCGAGGTCTTTCCAAAGCCCTTCTATAAGGTCCTTCCTGGCGCCTACGACCATTCCTCCCATAAAACTCAAACCCTGGGTGCGGATTTTCTCGGTACCTGTGAAGTTTTCATCCCCCTGGTAGTGGGCTATAAAAGCATCAGCTATAGACGAGCTCAGACTCTCGGCCTCGCTTTTTGGAACGCCGAGGTCTACCATTGTCGTCACTGCAATTACCGAAATTCCATCGTGGGCGTATTCCCTGGAGACATCCTGGAATACTTTTCCTTGTGCCGTCAGTGAAGGAATGCTTTCGATGCGTCGTGTATCAAGGCGAACATTGCCCTGGGAAATATTCACCATGCGGACGGGGTTGGGGTAGGTGACGAGGGAACCTGTCATTAAGGAATAAAGATACTGACCACCCGTCCCCCTGCGCACCGTGATGTCGTGGGCGTGGTAGTGGCCCGAAAACACCATCCGAACACCGTAGGTGAGCATAAGGTTTGTAATTTCCTGATCGTGGTCGATCACGTACTCGGGGAAAAACCGGCGTTGGCTATCGTACTGTTCGGTCACCGTGTGGTGGAGCATCCCGATAACCGCCTTGTTTTCTTTCCGGGCCTTTATAAGGATGGATTCGATCCAGTTAAGCCGGGCCTGGGTGAAACTTCCCGACGTGACAGGGTAACCGAGTTCCAGGTTATCGTCGTACTTGCACGAGTCCATGGCCAGGAGCCAAAGCCCTGGGACAGGTTCGGCCAGGTAGCTTAAAGAGGAAGGATCCCTTTCCAAGGCCTTGCCGTAACCGAAATTTTGGTAGATTGAAGCAAACTCCTGGGGTGTCACGGTCGGGACACGGGTTTCGTTGGCCCCTTCAAACTTCACGGCGTGTGGGTTTTGTATGTCGTGGTTGCCAGGAACAACATAACTCGGTATACCTTCAGATCGAAGTTCTTCGAGGACACCGGCCAACCATTCATGCGAGACTTTTTCTCCGTCCTTGGTCAGATCACCCGAGATTAAAACGAACCCTGGCTTTTCTTCAAGGATCATGTTCTTGGCCGCTATCATGATTTCTTGGCTTTCGCGGAGAAGTTTCCTATCCTGGTTGAGGTAGGCCTCAAAAGCTTCACCCTCGATACCGAGTTCAACAGGGTAGACGTGGGTATCGCTTATCACCATGAAACTTGTGTCCGGCCAGGAAGGGACGGGCTTTTGAAGTTCGGCCTGAACATCCGGGTCGGTATATCGAACGGTATAGGTAGCACAGCCAGCCGTTAAGAGCAGAATGGAAAAAGTCATTAAGAAACGTTGCATAGATCCTCCTATCCTCAACTATAAAAGTCCTTTGTGAGTTTTCGATGAGAATCAGGACAAGGATTTCTTCAGCATCCGGTTAAGACTCTCAGCAAGTGAACCCGCGTCAGAAGGAGCCATCCCCTCGAGAAGAAGAGCTTGCTCGAGAAGAAGGGTGCTAGTGTCTAACCATAACTGGGAATCCGTTTGGTCCTTCAGTGCCAAAAGAATGGGGTGGTTGGGGTTGACTTCAAGGATGGGTTTGACCTCTTCGCCGCCCTGGCCCATTGCCTTCATCATTTTCTGCATCTGGAGGGTGGGATCTTCCTCCGAGGTGACGATACAGCTTGGGCTGTCCGTCAGGCGGATACTTGAAATGACGTCCTTCACCTTGTCTCCCAGCGCTTCTTTGATCCGCTTGATGACGGGTTGAAAGTCCTCTTCGGTCTTTTTATCGGATTCTTCTCCGCCCAGGTCCTTAGCCGTTTCCACCTTGTTGATGCTCTTGATATCCAGGTCTTTGTATTTGTTTAAAGTAGGCAGAATAATCTCATCGAGGTCCTCATCGAGAAGAAGAACTTCCATATCGCGTTTTTTATACGCTTCCAGGAGTGGAGACTTCTTCAGCGAAGCCAGGGTTCCGCCGCTGAGGACGTAAATAGCCTTCTGTTCGGATTTCATCCTATCCTTGTATTCCTTGAGCGAAACCCAACCTTCGGCGTGGGTACTGTGAAAGCGCACAAGGTCAAGGAGCTGGTCTTTATTCTGAAAATCCTGGTAGAGGCCTTCTTTCATAGGGCGGTTGAAAATATTAATAAACTTGGTAAAAAGCTCGGGCTGGTTGGCCGCCATGTTTTCGATTTCTCCGAGAATTTTCTTGACGGAGGCCGTTCTGATGGAAGCTAAAATTTTATTTTGCTGGAGTATTTCCCTGCTGACGTTCAGCGGGAGGTCTTCGGAGTCTATAACCCCGCGTACAAACCTCAAATAGGTGGGGAGAAGTTCCTTGTCGTCATCGGTGATGAAAACACGCCTGACGTAGAGTTTAACACCCGGTTTGTAGTCGGCGTTGTATAGGTCAAACGGAGCTTGTGAAGGTATGTAAAAGAGGGTGACGTACTCCTGGGTCCCTTCGGCACGGGTGTGAAACCAGGTAAGGGGTTCGTTCCAATCCCCGCTGATGGTCTTGTAGAATTCCTTGTAATCCTCGTCGGGTATTTCGCTTTTATTTCTTTTCCAGAGAGCGCTTGCGTTGTTGACCTGTTCGTCTGCGTTGGACTCGCTTTCCTTGCCGTCCTTATAGTCTTTCCGGACGAAGTGCATCGTTATGGGGAAAGCCACATGGTCGCTGTATTTTTTAATGATGCTTTTAACTTCCCAGCTCTGGGAATACTGTTTTCCTTCCTCGTTTAAATAGAGGGTGATCCTAGTACCGTTTTTATCTAGTTCTCCCTCGGCCAGTTCATAGGAACCTTTTCCATCGCTCGTCCACTTCCAGGCTTTTTCTTCGAGAACCTTCCGGCTGATAACCTCAATTTTATCTGCAACCATAAATGCCGAATAAAAACCCACGCCGAATTGACCGATAAGGTTGGAATCTTTCCGCGATTCCCCGCTCAGGGACTGCATAAAAGCCTTGGTTCCCGACCGGGCTATGGTTCCGAGGTTCTGCACGAGATCTTCGCTGTTCATTCCGATCCCATTGTCCTGGATTATAAGGGTGTGGGCCTTTTCATCCAGGGTAATGTCAATACTTGGTGTGAAGGCAATGCTTTTATAAGCATCATCGCTGACTGTCAGGTACTTAAGTTTATCCAAAGCGTCGCTGGCATTTGAGACCAGCTCTCTCAGGAAGATTTCCTTATGACTGTAAAGGGAATGAATAATGAGGTGAAGTAATTGATTGACTTCGGTCTGAAACTCGTGTTTCGCCATGAGATTTCTCCATTTGTATTGATAGGCCACCTCTAAAAACCCCTGCCTTTTCTGACTTGGTCTTTTCCGTGCTCAGAGCAGGCTCTGCGAAGTCCGATAATCCTTGAAATACACCAAGTATTCCTGCGGTTATCGGCTTCGTTCGCCTGCCTGAACAGCGAAAAATCCCTTCGTCATCTTAAGTCATGAGTTTTTAGAGGTGGCCGATATTTGTTAAGTAATTTAACCTAATTTCTGGATTAGGGCAAGTGCAAGAATCG
>DYOB01000072.1 GCA_020720765.1 Borreliella garinii | reverse complement strand
TTGGAAAAATGGTACGCCTCCCCTGTGATTTCTCAGTACCACCCCGGAAGTTCCTCCAACACTTACGCGGAGTCGGTGAAATTCTGTATTTCGTATTCGGTGAATGGCGCAACCTACTGGGATAATAACGGTGGCAGTAACTATTTTATCAGGATCGGGGAGTTTCAAGACTAGGAGATTCGTGGAAAACGAGTCTTCCGCTTGTTGGATCCAAGGTCCTGTAGAAACACGAAATTCGATGGTGAGGGGTCTGCGGCATAAAAGTGTGGCAAACCCCGCCCCCCTTGCGTTCCACGAGGTAGAGCAGACAATCCTGGTCGCAGTCGACCCGAATCTCCTGAATGACAAGTGAATCCCCGCTTGTCTGACCCTTCACCCAGATTTCCTTCCGGCTTGTACTCCAAAAGGTCGCAAGCCCGGTGGAAAGGGTTCTTTCAAAGGCTTCTTGGTTACTCCAAGCCTGCATAAGAACTTCTAGACTTTCGGAGTCCTGGACAATCACAGGAACGAGTCCGTCCCTCTTGGAAAAATCCAGATCCAGAATCCCCGTCTCTTCTCGCGATTTTTCAAACATCCTTTTCCCCCCGGAGTGCCTGAACCATCAGGTGTTCTATCTCCTTGATTTCCATTTGGTAGCGTTCTATCATCTCTTGAAGCCTCTTCTTTTTCTTTTCAAGAATCATCACCGCGGTGCTTCCAACTTTCTCGAGTTCTGTCTTTCTTGCGTTTTGCATTACGAGATTTGCTACTTGCGCTTCGGTCGCTCCACCGGAAAAGAGTTTCTGTGCAGACTCCGCTGTTTCAAGATTGAGTTTGTTCAAGAGCTTTAAACGATCAGGGCCAAGAGTTGGATCCCAACCATGACGCACGGTACCCATTCCGAGTCTAACTGTCGGCATCCTCATCCCCAGTTCTCTTTCAACGAAATCCCGAAAACTCAGACTTCTTTTTCTGCATAATTCTTCAGCTTCGATAAGTTTTGCTCCAAAGGCCATCATCAAATCACCATGGGGTTCGAGATAACCTTCGCGGATTTCTCTCGCTAGTCGGAGGAATTCGGGATCCTTTCTGAACACATCGGAATACACGCCCCTTTTCTCTGCTTCAGTCAGAAGGTCGTGAAATAACGACCAAAAAGCGTTATCGTGAGGACGTCCCGGCCTAGGCGGATTCGGCGAAAAAGCATGGAGGTGGTGGGCGTATTCGTGCAAAGCCGTACGTAACATATCTTCGTCTGTCTGAAAATTTCTGTTGTGAAGGAGGATCTCGCAGGTTTCGGGTTTATAGAGTCCGTTGACCTTCCGGCTGGCTTTTCCTGTGAGAATAACCGAGAAATCCTTTTCGGATTTCCGGACCGAAAGTAGAAGTTTTTTAATTTGGTCTTGGTTCACGTATCCAAAGGCCGAATATCCAGCTTCTCCAACTCGGTCATCAGCTTATCATAAAAGACGGGTTTGGTAAGGTAACCATCGCATTGTTCCTTAAAGGAAAGCATGATCTGTTTAGCCTCGTTAAGAGCGGATACCATAACGATTTTTGCCTTATCTAAACCCTGGATGTGTCTGCGGTTTTCTTCATCACGCATTGCCACAAGAACTTCCTGTCCATTCATGAGAGGGAGCATAATATCCAAACAGACAAGGTCGAAGGGATGTTCGTTTTTATAAGCGTCGACAAACATTTCAAGGGCAAGTTTTCCGTTCTCAGCTGTTGAGACATCACCAAACTTTTCAAGATACTTTTTTAAAAGCAAGGAGCTTGCATAATCGTCTTCAACAATCATGATATTCATTCCGCTCCTCCTTGGAGAATCAAACCTACGCTCATCCAACTGCCCTCAATATCAAAATAATAACAATTTTTCGGTGCTTTTGGACTAGTTGCTGTTTCTTCAAAGAGAAGTTCGGGGAGACCGAGGAGGTAGGCCTGCTTTTCCTCTGTAAAATAATGCAGGAACCGTCCTGCTACGATATTGACCAATTCAAGAAGCGTATCATCAATTTCCTTCGACCTAAGTTCGTTCCATTCTTTTCCGTAGATGTTTTCAACAATGCGTTTCTTCAGCTCAAGCGGTACGCTCAATTCCATAATTCCGGTCATGGGCGAATGTATTCTGATAGCCAGAATATGAGAGACACCTGCAATTTTTTTCTGCGGCGAGGTCTGGGCATCAAGGAAACAAACATCGGCGAAAGTTTCGAGAACAGCTTTTTCTACCGCAAAGGCAAATTGATCAGACATGGACATCCTCCAGTGCGATTGAGATTTTTTCAGGGTTTACAGGTTTATGAATAACATGGAGGACATTAAGACTTTTAAGTTCAGTCATCAAAGAGTCGCTTGCCATGCTGGAAATCACGAATACCGGCGTCTCTTTTGTCCTGGGATTAGTACGCATTTTTTTTAAAAGGGTAAGCCCGTCCATACGGGGCATATTCAGGTCAGTGACAACGAGTTCGATATCATTAGCCACAAGGGTTTGAAGGGCGTGCAGGCCGTCCTCAGCCTCGAAATACTCTGCATCATCCCAGCCTGAAATAGAAAAACAGCGCCGGATGATCATTCTGCTTGTCTCCGAGTCATCGATAATTAAAACTTTAACCTTGGCCATAACCTCTCCTTACAAAGTCCATTTTTTACTGGAATTACTGATTTCAACAGTACCCTCAGCTATTCGAAGAGCTACCGTTCGGCTGTTCGATCCGCCTGTCTCTTCTTTATGCACACCCATTCCCAGCCGCCACAGCACTTTTTTCACTGCCAGGATATTTCGTCTCCCAATATCAAATGTCGAATTCTCATCGAGAATTGAAGACCCGCCAATCATTTTTAGAAACGATGTTTTCCTGCTTGCCCCCATTGCCGCCAATTCGTTTAAAAAGAGCGGGATACCAGTATCAACAAAGTACCCGGGCTGTTCACGAGCCTTATCCAAATTAACACTTGCCTCGGGGAGGGCCATATGAATAAGTCCTCCGACTATTGCGGAAGCATCCCAGACCACCAGGGCGACACATGAGCCCAAGGCGTATGTCTTGATTTCTACATCGGGGTCATTTGAAATATGAAATCCACCTATTCCTACATCAACGCGCATGGACCTGCCCCCATTGGTTTACTACTTTAATCAATTCACTGGGAATGATCTCAAGACCCCATTCCATTTCAGAAGCACCGATCTCCCAAGCTTCCTTCGGCATTCCATACACGATACTGCTCGCCTTATCCTGGCTGAAGGTTCTAGCTCCGGCTTTCCGCATAGCGAGTAGGCCTTCGGCACCGTCTCGCCCCATCCCCGTTAGTATCAACCCGATGGAGTTGGCTGCTGCTTCCTCCGACACCGAGAAAAAAAGGTCGTCGACCGAAGGACAGTGCCCGTTGCGTTTTTCCTGGCCTTGGATCTTGACGTGGTATTGCCCGCCCCTGCGAACTACCCGTGTCTCGAATCCCCCGGGTGCGATAAGAACCTGACCCGTCATCACACGGTCTCCATCCTCGGCTTCTTTAATCCGTAGACTTGAAAACGAGTTCAACCTGTCTGCGAAGAGCTTAGTAAATCCAGCGGGCATATGCTGTACAACCACCGTCCCGGGAAAATCCGGGGGCAAAGCAGTGATAATCTGCTGTAAGGCTACAGTACCACCAGTTGAAGCACCGATGGCTACGACTTTATCCGTCGAAACCTTGAGTTTAGTTGTAGCAGAAATTGATTTCTTTTTTTCACCGTAGTGCGGGTCGCGCCAGAAGCTAACGTCTGCTGAAGCTGCAGCTTTCACTTTTTCCCTTAAATCTTCCATCATGGCACCCAAACCCTGCCCCAGTTGAACGCTGGGCTTCAGGACAACTTCGACAGCACCCGACGCCATCGCTTCCATGGTTGCATCGGCACCTGCACCGGCCAGTGCGGAAACAACGACAACGGGTATGGGGTATTGAGGCATCAATTTTTTTAAAAAGGCTATCCCATCCATTCGCGGCATTTCAATGTCGAGGGTAAGTACATCGGGTTGTTTTTCAATTATCATATCCCTGGCCGCATAAACGTCGGGAGCGGTTCCGACTACAGAAATCTCAGGATCCCTGTTCAGGCCGCTTTCGAGAATCTGCCTAACGAGTGCGCTGTCATCAATGACAAGAACCTTAACCATGTCAGACCTTGATATAAACCGAGGGTTCAATGTAAGTGAAGTTTACCTGTTCGCGGCCTAGGCTCTCGCTGTGCCCCACAAAAAACCAGCCGCCTGTAAAGATTTCTTTCGATATTCTTCTCACCAAATCGTCCTTTGTTTCCCTATCGAAGTATATCATCACATTCCTGCAAAAGACCGCTGCAAATTTCTTTTGGAATGGAAATACTTGATCCATAAGGTTGAGTCTTTTGAAAGTTACCATATGCCGTAACTCATCTGAAACCGAGAAGTAGCCTTGAGGATGCGGTAAGAAGTATTTCTGCCTCCATAGAGGTGGAAGATGGGAAAGGCGTTCTTCGCTGTAGACACCTTCCTTTGCGGTGTTCAATACAGTCATGCTCAAATCAGTAGCTAGAATTTTATATTTCCTTGCGTCAGGCCCGAGAGACTCGTAAAGCATCATAGCCAGAGTATAAGGCTCTTCGCCGGAGGAACACCCTGCGCACCAAATACGCACTTCCTCACCGTATGGAAACCTTTCACGGAAAGCAGGAATACAGACATCACGAAAATAGTCGAAGTGATGGCTTTCACGGTAGAAGTAGGTATGGTTGGTGGTCAATTTGTCCATCAGTTCAACAAGAGCTGCACCCGTAGTTTCCGTCTTGAGGTAATTCATGTAGGCGCCGAAGTCACCCAAACCTTTTTCCCTCACGACCTTGTTCAAACGCCCGCGGACGAGGGAAACTTTTTTATCCGTCAGATGGACACCGTATTTTTGATAAACAAAAGTGGAAAGATCCTCGTACTGCTTATCAGTGATGTGGATAAGAAGATCATCGTCTCCACTTGTTTTCAACGAACCACCTCGCGAATAAATTCCTGGGTATCAATAATCAAGCTAACGTCTCCGTTGCCAAGGATTGTACATCCGCTTACAGCCCGGATATCCTGCATTCCATCTGGCAAACTTTTAAGAACAATCTGCTTGTAACCGATGACGGCATCCACGAGGAGAGCAAGTTTTTTCTCACGGTGGTGGAGAACCAGAACTACGGGTCTTTCTACCTCCTGCTGTTTAACATGATGATAAAATTCCTGGAGGCGGATAAAGGGCATAGTTTCTCCTCTGAGGTTGAGAACTTCTTCTCCATTTCCCATTCGGTGGAGAAGTTCGGGGGTGTGGTTCTGAAATTCACTGACATCGGATACCGGAAGGCTAAAAATTCCGTCACCGGCTTTTATTGTGATGCCGTCCATAATCGCAAGCGTTAAAGGTATTCTTAGAATAAATGTTGAACCTTCCCCCTCTACAGAAGTGATTACAACTTGACCCCGGAGCTTCTCAATGTTCTTTTTTACAACATCCATTCCGACACCCCGCCCGCTGACCTCCGTCACTTTTTCGGCAGTGGAAAAACCCGGTTCAAAAATCAGAGCCCAAACCTGTTCGTCGGTCATTGTTCCGGGTTCTGTTTTTAGCAATTCCCGCTTCTTGGCTTTTTCAAGAATTTTCTCTCGATTCAGTCCTGCGCCGTCATCCTCCACAATAATCCAAATTTCATTTCCTTCGTAGCGGGCGCCAAGACCTATCTTACCTTCGGAGGCTTTTCCTTTTTCTGCCCTTTCTACCTGGGACTCGATACCATGGTCCAAAGCATTACGGATAATATGAACAAGCGGGTCCGAAATCTCCTCGATAATATTCCTGTCCATCTCGGTTTCCTGACCGCTGATATTCAGCTGCACCGGCTTGTTGAATTTTTTTGCCAAATCCCGCACAAGCCTCTGGATTCTCCCGAAAAGCCCGTCAAGCGGGATCATTCGCAGGTTCATCGAAACAGTCTGGAGTTCCCGGGTGATCTTCGACATATATTCCGCAGATTTTTGAAACTCCTCAAGCTGCAGCATTTTTATT
This sequence comes from Borreliella garinii, assembly GCA_020720765.1. GTDB lineage: Bacteria > Spirochaetota > Spirochaetia > JABEVK01 > JABEVK01 > DYOB01. Next base: position 6,275 of record DYOB01000072.1, on the reverse strand, counting down.
TGGGGATGGTCCAAAACCATGGCTTCAGCGGTGATCAATTCCCCTATCAGGTCAAAGAGCCTGTCCAGTTTATCTGTATCGACACGCACCTCCTTTTTATGAAGATGCGCGGCGGGTGCAGTTGTTTTTTCTTCTAATCGTTCTGATAACAACTCAGGGTGTAAAATATCCTCACGAGGTTTCTCATCAGTTGCATCGATGGAAATGCCGACAGCCTGCCGAAGTTTGTCAAGGTGTTCGAGAAGTCTTGAAACAGGTTCTTCTCCTGTTATAGGTATCTGGGCTGATCTCATAAGTTCCAAATACTGTTCCATTTCCATGGCTGTCTTTTCCAGGTTCCCGGAACCGAAAAATCCAGCATTGCCTTTAACAGTATGGACAAGCCTGAAAAGGTCGTGGACCATCTCCTTTCTGTCGCCGGATTTCTCCAGTTCCAGAATGTTTCTCTCGAGATTTTCCAAGCTTTCTGTCACTTCATCCTTAAACTTGGCGATAAGTTCCGGGGTGAGAAACGAGTCAGGTTCGGTTTGCTTAGACGGTGTCGCAGACAGTTTTATAGAATGGTTTTTTCCAGGATCGAGACTGGTTTCCCATTGTGAAACTTTTAAAAGGTAGGGTTCAATAGCCATATTCGGAAGTTCAAGCCTAGCGACTCCCTGAGTAGCTCCGCTTTTATCAGCGGCCTCCTCGAGATTTCCTATAAGAACTGCGAGAAGGTCCCGGCCTTCGAGAAGTATATCTATACAAGCTGCGGTGGGACAAGTGCGAGTCTTACGATAACTGTCCAACAAATTTTCCAAACCGTGGGAGAGGGTTTGAATCGTTCCAAGGTGGAGAAATCCTGCTACACCTTTAATGGTATGCAGGGCCCTGAAAACCGCATTGAGGTGTTCAATATCTTTTTCCTTTTCAAGTTTTAGGAGCAAGTGGTCCACGGACTCAAGGTGTTCCTGGGCTTCCTGGATAAAACTCGCCAGCATATCCATATCCTCGATTTCCTGAATCATCTTTTCACAGGAAGGAATTTTCCCAGAAGTATCCAATTCGTTTAGAAGGGATTTAATTTCATCCCAATGAGTTTTTCCGCCGCCGGAAACAGAATTTCTCATTTTGAGAATACAGTCGGAAAGCGGGGTTAAAGCTATGGACTGTTCCATATCTACCGTATCCCGCATAAGGTACTCGTCAACAAGTCCAAGCATTGTATTAAAAGAGTCCAGACCTTCGGGGCCTTCATTTAAGATCTTGCGTAGATGAGCGATAAGGTCTTTCATTACGCCACTCTATACCTTTTTACGAAATGGTGCAAATTCACCCACTGATTTCTTGAACCTGAACCAATAATAACGTATTTTGAATTTATGCCGAATATATCCATCTTATGGGATGTTGAAAATGTGACCCCGCCCAGCAGTAACTCTCTCTTTGTGGACGCCCTCTGGGACTATGCCGAAAGTCTAGGAAGGGTCGTCACCGCCCGGGCCTACGGGGACTGGAGCGGCTCGGCGTTCAGCAAACTTGCCATCCACTTGAAGAAATACCATTTCTCCCTAATCCATGTGCCCAGCGAGAGAAAGGGTAAGAACTCAGTCGATATTCAATTGGTCACTGATACGATGGAACTCCTAAGGTTTTACGGGCACATTGACACCTACCTCCTCGTGACTGGAGACAGCGACTTCCGCCCCCTTCTTCTCACCTTAAGAAAGGCCGGAAAAATCAACCAGATTATTTGCGACACAAAAACAGCGTCGAGGGAACTCTTGTCCATCGCTGACGAGTTTACGGACTACAGGGATATCCTTGCAGCCAACACCGAGGAAGATACGGCCTCGAAAAATACACACCTGCCCAAGGAATTCTGGTTCGCTGCACTATCTGAAGCTGTACAGACGATGATTCGGGACAAACGTCCGACTAACCTCGGCAACGTGAAAGTCCAGCTTAAAGTTCTTAACCCTCAGTTCGACGAGGGGAGTATGGGGTTTTCACGATGGAGCGACTTTGTGAGCGCTGCGGTAGAGTCCGGGGCTGTTGAATTGATGGAAGATGCGAGCCAGAGCACCTTCCTCACGCCAGGCCAAAGTTCGCCGAAGGAAAAAGGATTGCTCCAAAAAGCACTGCGGTCACTCGTAGAGGTTCTTGAAGAACTGGATGCGGGAAAAGAACCGAAGATGCACGAATACAGCGTCGTTTCAAATAAGCTCAGGGATAAAGGCTTAGACCTCAAACCCCTGGGATTTTCCCAGTTTAAGAAATTTGTCCAGGCCGCCGATGTGCGGGGCCTAGTGGCTACGCAGTCCGAAGGAATCAGGAATTACGTTCAGAGACAGAAATAAGGAGGCTGAGGATGACTTTTGATAATCTGACCTATGTGGATGGGGAAAAAAAATCTCCGGAACTCGTCATACTTTCGCTAAGCACCTGCGGTTTTTGCCGAAGATCCATGACTTTTCTTCAAGAACAAGGGTTTGCCTATTCTTTTACCCACCTTGATGGTATCGATGCAGAGAAAAAGGCCGCACTCAAACAGGAATTCAAGGAGACTTTCGGACAGGCTTTAGCATTTCCAGCGCTGGTCTTTGATGGAAAGGAAGTCATCATTGGTTTTATCGAATCCCGGTGGCGTGGAAAACTGGGTTTACCGGAGGAAGGCTGACCATGGACGAAAAATCTCTTGAAGATATTCATGCGTACACAGAAAAAATAGCGCGAATAAAAAATTGGACCGTGAACAAGGATCAGGCTTTTCGCGGAGACATAGAAGCGGGTCTTCTTACGAACTTCCGGCGATTTGGTTTTTTCCAGTGTCCGTGCCGCGACGGTTCAGGGGATAAAAAAAAAGACAGGGACATCATCTGCCCCTGTCAATACGCAACTGCGGATATCGATGAATTCGGCCAGTGCTACTGCGCACTTTTCCTCCGCCCCGGGTTTGTAGAGAACGGCGGGGAAACTACAAGTATCCCCGAACGCCGTCCCGAATAAGTTACTTTACAACAACCGGTTTGATATTCCAGATTTCCTTTGCGTAGTCATGGATGGTGCGGTCGGAAGAGAATTTTCCGCTGGAAGCAATATTGATCAAAGCCATTCGCGACCACTTCTTTTGGTCCCTGTAGTCAGCGTCGATCTTAGCCTGTGCATCTATATACATGGGAAGATCTTTGAGAATGAAATATTGGTCGGCCTGGTTGCCATCGACACCGTACATCAAGCTATCATACAGTTCTTTGAAAATATCGAAGCTTTCGGTATTATAGGTTCCATCAACCAACTGGTTCACAGCCTGTTTGATCTCGGGAAACTCGTCACAGACGGCCCAGGGATCATAGAGGTGTTCCGATGTAAGGTGGCTGACTTCCTCGGCTTTCAGACCGAATATATAACAGTTTTCCGCACCAGCTTCCTCTGCTATCTCAACGTTGGCACCGTCAAGCGTGCCTATGGTCAATGCACCATTCATCATAAACTTCATGTTGCCTGTTCCCGAGGCTTCCTTACCCGCTGTACTGATCTGTTCGGATACGTCAGAGGCGGGAATGAGTTTTTCAGCGATGGTTACACGGTAGTTTTCGAGGAAGTACACCTGGAGGAACTTGTTGGCTTTGGGATCGTTGTTGATTCTAGCGCTGATGGTATTGATCAGTTTGATAATTGTTTTAGCCCTGCGGTAACCCGAAGCAGCCTTGGCTCCGAAAATAAACGTTCTGGGGTACATGGAAAAATTCGGATCATTCTTTATCCGGTTATAGAGAATCATAATATGCAGGACGTTCAAGAGTTGGCGTTTGTATTCGTGGAGTCTCTTAATTTGAACGTCGAAGATACTGTCGCAGTTGAGATTGATCCCCCAGGCGGTTTTCGCATATTTGGCAAACTCGAGTTTGTTGTCTTTTTTTATTTTACCTAATTTCTCGATGACACCCGCATCATCGGCTGAATTAAGAAGTCCTTTTATAAGACTCAAGTCTTTCACCCAACCCTTCCCAAGCTTCTCGTCTAAGAGGCTCGAGAGTCCGGGGTTCGACATAAGAAGGAAACGCCGCTGGGTTACACCATTGGTTTTATTGTTGAACTTCTCAGGGAAGAGTTCGTACCAATCTTTTAGTTCCTCATTTTTCAGGATTTCGGTATGAAGAGCGGCAACACCGTTAACCGAATGTGAGCCGACTATGGCCAGCCAAGCCATCTTAACAACACCTTCGCCAATGATTGCCATAGTCCGTTGTTTTCGATGGTCGGCCGGATATTTTTTTCTCAGGTCCTCGTTAAATCTGCGGTTGATTTCTTCCACGATCATGTAAATTCTTGGAAGCTGTCCCGCAAAGATTGCAATGGGCCATTTTTCAAGGGCTTCAGCCAGGATGGTGTGGTTGGTATACCCGAAAGTCTTCTGGCAGATTTTCCAGGCGGCGTCCCACTCCAACTTCTCCCAGTCCATCAGGATACGCATAAGTTCAGGAATAGCGACAACCGGATGGGTGTCGTTGAGCTGGATGGCTATCAATTCGCTAAAATGGGAAAAATCGTCACCATGATTTTGCTTGTAAGATTTTACAATATCCTGAAGGCTGGCAGAGACAAAGAAATACTGCTGACGCAGGCGAAGTACCTTTCCTTGCGGGCCGCTGTCGTTCGGGTACAGGACGCGGCTGATATCCTCAGCAACATTGGCCTTTTCCACCGCACGCTGGTATTGCATATCGTTAAAGAGCTGAAGATCAAACCCTTCGGGGGATGTCGCCTCCCAGAGTCTCAGGGTGTTGATGGTTTTTGTGTCGTAACCGAGAATGGGCATATCGTAAGGAGTTGCACGTACAGTCTCGGCGTTAATCCGGCGGAAATGCTCCCTGCCCGAAGCGTCCTTTTCTACGATAACCTGACCGCCAAATTTTATATCCACGGTCAAGTCGTTCCGTTTAACACCCCAAGGGTCGCGGTCTTCCAGCCAGGCATCAGGATACTCTTTCTGGTACCCGTCCTCGATCTTTTGTGCGAACATACCGTACTTGTAGCGTATGCCGTAGCCGTGACCGGGCAGGTCAAGGGTGGCAAGCGAATCGAGGAAGCACGCTGCCAGCCTTCCAAGACCGCCGTTACCCAGACCTGCGTCGGATTCTGCATCTTCCACTGTGTTATAATCAATTTTCAGTTCTTCGAGGGCCTTCTTAAAAACTGATTCGACTCCGAGGTTAATAAGGTTATTGCTCATCGCACGGCCCATTAGGAATTCAGCGCTCAGATAGAAAGCTTGCTTAACCCCCTTTTTCTCCTGGGTGGATCTTGTGTTGATCCAGTCGTCGCTCATCAATTCCATGGCGGTGGCGGAAACGGCTATGTACATTTCATGGGGAGTAGCTTCCTCCGCCGTCTTTCCATAGGATCGTTTGACACGACCGATGATCAATTCTTTAATACGTGCTGTATCAATATTCATTCTCAGCCTCCAGGATAAATCTTGAGGACAGAATAGAATTCAGTACCTATCCTGTCAAGCTATACCCGGTCCATAGAATAAAAAAAGTAAGATAAGGAAAAAGACAAATTGAATTATTACATATCCCCTGGCAAAGAACCCGCCAGGTTTGAGTTTGAGGAGTTCAAGCCCGGCAGCCGCGGCCGAGGTAATGACAAACCAAGCAATATAGTTTTGGAGCGGCACGGCCTTGAGAGCCCACATCCAGTAGTCCATCCGGGGTTCCATGGCTACGGTTTCCATCACAAGGTCGAAAACGACAGCGGCGAGACCTGTCAGAGGTATCCGCCACCATCCTTTTAAATAGAGGGAAACGAGTCCGTGCAAACCCATGACTACGAGGGTCCAGTTAAAACCTATTACAAGCGGAACATCAAAAAACCTTATACCGAGCCCGTACCCGTAGGTGTATGCCCCGAAGACAGCACCGGTGGCGACACCGAGGATTTCCAGAAAGAGAGTGACAGAATACGTGATAAGAACCCAGATAAGCAGCCTCTTTCTCGCTTCCGGCTGTTGGGAGGACCAGATTACCACCGCAAGCACACCTGCACCAAACAGAACGAGGGGGGTCAGAATCTTCATAGTGGGCCTCAAAAACGTTGTAAGATGACTCATTGTTCCTACTGAATAAAACGCTATAAGAAAACCAAGGATCAAACCTTGCTTTTTTACCAGGATAGAATTGATATCTTGTTTCATACCTTAAAATCCTTACAGGCAAGCGTCGAGGCGATTTTCCCGCTGAGAACCGCCAGGGGCATTCCTCCGCCGGGGTGTGCTGAACCCCCGCATT
>DYOB01000292.1 GCA_020720765.1 Borreliella garinii | reverse complement strand
AAAAAAGAGCAGGCCGGGGAGACCTGCTCTTTCGGGCGTTATGAAAATTAAAGAATAACAAACCTTAGGGTAGCTATTTTATCCTGGCTTGTAAGCCTCAAGAAATAAACTCCCTTTGTAAGCTCACCTGCTTCAATAAAATAATTACGACCCAAGAACTCTTTAACCTCATTGCGCCATACCGTGCTTCCATCTGTATTAACAATCTCAACAACCGTGGAAGCTGTTGTATTGAACTCATAAACCAACCAAAATTTACCATTATTAGGATTTGGGAACACGGTAATATTTTTAGCTAAATCTCTATTAATTCCTGTTATTATAGTAACATTTATCGTATCGGAACCCGAACATCCGAAACCGTTCACCACCTGTACCCAATAGTTGCCTGTTTCTGTTACCGTAATTGACGGTAAGGTCTCGCCCGTTGACCAAAGGTATGATGCATAACCGGCACCTGCCTCCAATACCAGACTGTCGGTTTTGGTAACATCGCTGCCTAAATTGATTACCGGCAATTCATGTACGGTTACAACTATGGTATCGCTGGCGGTAGCTCCTGCTGCATTGGTTACGGTTACATAGTAAACCCCCGTTTCATTCACTTCTATCCTACTGGTATCGGTGGCTCCTGTGGACCAAACGTAGGTTTCAAATCCGGAACCGGCATCCAGCACTAAGGTTTCACCGGCGCAAACTGACAAAGGTGAAGGTAAATCAAGGCTGATGCTTCCCCCAACGGTGGTTTTTTCTCCGGTTGCTACAATTCCTCCTTGCGAGGTTACATTGAAACTGACTCCGGTGGCATCAAACCCTTCTTTGAATTCAAAATCGAACAGGGCTACCTCGCCACTACCCGCTGTATTCACCTGGTCGGTGCGGGTCATTCCCAAGTATAGCATGTTTTTCAAACTGTCCATTTGGGTAATGGTAATCATGTTTTGGCCATCAACTCCTAACCAGCTGTTTTCAAAACTTACGCTGATGCTGTTCCAAACTACCTTTTCACCACCAATCACTTCCACCTCAAAACCGATAGCATACAGATTGCTTGCTTTGTTTTTAAACTCACTGATCAGGATTGCTTTTGCCTGCCTTCGGCTTCCTTCGGCTTTTACCTCTTCGGGCAGCCATTCGCAGCTTATTTGCCACTCTGAACTTTTCGCATCGGGTTGCCAGTAATGGCTAACGGCAAAATTCTGCTCAATGGCCTGCAAATCGTCAAAATTGATGGCTCCGTCCCCGTTGCAATCGCCATGTTTGTTGTTGGTTCCGTCAATTTGATAGGTACTCCAGTTTTGTGCAAACTGCCCGTACCATTTAATGGATGCGGAATCCCGCTTAGGTCCCTCCAGGTTATAATTCAAACCAAGGGTCATAATGTCGTAATGGTTGGCTTCCAAATCGGAATTGGCATCGCCCGGCCAAACGCAACTGAACAGACAAGGATTTGCAATGGTATTTCCAATACGGACATCGTTGCAATAGGTTTTTTGAACCCCGGTCCCTGATGTGGTGGTCAGGCAAACGGCATAATAACCCGTATCGGCATAGGTGTGGGCCGGATTCTTTTGTGTGGACGAATTACCGTCGCCAAAATCCCAGTTGTAGCCCACGATATTACCCAGCGACTGGTTTTTGAACCTTGCTGTTGCTGTTAACGAATCGGCAAAGTAGGTAAAGTAGGCGGTACTGCTTTGCGATACATCGCCGACGGCAATAAAATCGCACTTGGTTTCCTGATTGGTGGTATTATTCACGGTTAAACAAACCCGGTAATAATCGTTGGTACTATAAAGATAAACCGGATTTTGTAGATTGCTAGCAGGGGTGTTATCACCAAAATCCCAATACCAATGAGCCACATCGCCTACCGATTTATCCTTAAATAACACCTGCAGGGTACCGTTATCGGGTAAGTAGCTGAAATCGGCTTTTATGCTTGTTGTGGTTGTTCCACCGGTAGTGCCCTGAACAAATATAATATTGCTCTGGGTGTCGAAACAACCGTTCACCGTGTCGATAACTGCGTAGGCAATTTCATAGTAACCGGGATTGGTAAATGTATGAACCGGATTTACCTCGTTGCTGTTAAAGCCATCGCCAAAATCCCAGAAATG
>DYOB01000291.1 GCA_020720765.1 Borreliella garinii | reverse complement strand
GCCCAAGTCGTTACACCATTCGTGCAGGTCGGAACTTACCCGACAAGGAATTTCGCTACCTTAGGACCGTTATAGTTACGGCCGCCGTTTACCGGGGCTTCGGTTCAACGCTTCTTCTGCAAGCAGAATGACGCATTCCCTTAACCTTCCGGCACCGGGCAGGTGTCAGTCCCTATACTTCCTCTTACGAGTTGGCAGAGACATGTGTTTTTAGTAAACAGTCGCTTGGGCCTGGTCACTGCGACCCCGGTCAGCTTTACCCGTAAAGGGTATCACCTCCCAGGGCACTCCTTCTCCCGAAGTTACGGAGTTATTTTGCCGAGTTCCTTAACCAGGACTCACTCGAGCACCTTAGGATTCTCTCCTCATCTACCTGTGTCGGTTTTCGGTACGGTCAACCTTAGCTCTCACTTAGTGGGTTTTCTTGGCAGCCGGATTAGGGTCGGTTTGTGGGCTGGGCCCTCCTATTCGCATCTCGGAATATAGAAATACGGATTTGCCTGTATTTCATTCCTACCTGCTTAAACCACCATCCGTCAGGTGGCCGACCTTTCACTTCTGCGTCTCCACATCGCTCAAACAAGCTAAAGCTGGTACGGGAATATTTAACCCGTTTCCCATCGCCTACGCCTCTCGGCCTCGGCTTAGGGGCCGACTAACCCTGAGCAGATTAACTTTACTCAGGAAACCTTAGATTTTCGGTGAACAGGTTTCTCACCTGTTTTATCGCTACTTATGCCAGCATCCTCTTTTCCATCTCCTCCAGCACATCTCACAATGCACCTTCAACGGTTAATGGAATGCTCCCCTACCACTGTCCAATGGACAATCCATAGCTTCGGTGTATAGCTTGAGTCCCGAGCATTATCGGCGCCAAACTACTTGACCAGTGAGCTATTACGCACTCTTTAAATGAATGGCTGCTTCTAAGCCAACATCCTGGTTGTCTGGGCGGTTCAACATCCTTTATCACTTAGCTATAACTTGGGGACCTTAGCTGATGGTCTGGGTTCTTTCCCTTTCGTCTGTGAGGCTTATCCCACACAGGCTGACTCCCGATTAACATGTCTACGGCATTCGGAGTTTAACAGGGGGCGGTATCCTGGTGAGGACCCTAACCCTATTAGTGCTCTACCTCCGTGACATTCTTTCTCGAGGCTAGTCCTAAAACTATTTCGGGGAGAACGAGCTATCTCCGAGTTTGATTGGCCTTTCACCCCTACCCACATCTCATCCAAATGCTTTTCAACACATCCTGGTTCGGACCTCCACGACATCTTACTGCCGCTTCATCCTGGACATGGGTAGATCACCCGGTTTCACGTCTGCCGCACGTAACTGGTCGCCCAATTAAGACTCGCTTTCGCTTCGGTTACAGGCCATAAGCCCTTAGCCTCGCTACGTACGAGCAACTCGCTGGCTCATTATGCAAAAGGCACGCTGTCACCCGCCTATGGCGGGCTCCAACTGGTTGTAAGCATATGGTTTCAGGTACTTTTAACTCCCCTCCCGGGGTGCTTTTCACCTTTCCCTCACGGTACTACTTCACTATCGGTCACAAGGGAGTATTTAGCCTTACCCGATGGTCCGGGCTGATTCCTACAGGATTTCACGTGTCCCGCAGTACTCGGGTGTGTGCATTATGAAGTCTGAACCATTTCGCCTACAGGACTTTCACCTTCTCCGGCGCGACCTTCCAATCGCTTCGGCTATGTTTCAGATTTTTGACTTCACCCGGCTGCTGCAACAACCGGACTGCACATCCCTCTACCCCGTATACACAACGCTCGCAGGCTTTAACATGTATAGCGGTTTAGGCTCTTTCCGTTTCGCTCGCCACTACTCAGGAAATCACTTCGTTTTCTCTTCCTCCAGGTACTTAGATGTTTCACTTCCCTGGGTTCGCCTTCCCTTTCGGGAATCTCTCCGCATTACCGGAGAGGGGTTGCCCCATTCGGACACCTGCGGGTCTATGGTCGCGTGCACCTCTCCGCAGCTTTTCGCAGCTTACCACGTCCTTCTTCGCCTTCTTGTGCCTAGGCATCCACCATATGCTCTTAGTAACTTAACCTTATATTTCCTTACCAACTCGGTAGTTACCAACATCTTATCTCAGTATTGTCAAAGAACAAAT
>DYOB01000290.1 GCA_020720765.1 Borreliella garinii | reverse complement strand
ACCATACGTATTAGTTTGTATTAATAGGTATGGTGTCCCCGTATTCCCCGTATTCGGCTATGGTGTCCCCGTATTCGGCGTATTCGGCCTGTCCCCGTATTCGGCCCGTCCTATTCCGTCCGAAGTCGTTGGAACAGCTATGGGGGGCAAGCTTCATTATGGCGACGTCCATCCCTTCACAACTTTAACAAGCTTCCCATTCTGACCAAATTGAAGTCCTATCTTTCCAACCCACACATAACCATCTTTTTCGAAGGGCTCGGTCGTATCGCCGTGCATCCGAGCAGCGGCAATAACCTCATCACGTGATGCATCTTTTTGTGTAACGACAGGAATAATTGAAAGAGCTTGATTTAGGGCTTGCTTGTTGTCTTCCATAGAAACACTGGTGTAATTCAAAGTAACTCCAGCATCTAATAAACGATATGCCCACCATACGTTAGATACAATAAGTGCTATTGTAAGGACAGTAATTATGGTTATCCCTTTTTTCATACCGTTAACGTTTTCAATCTTAACATCTCAATTTATAATAAAATTTGGCTATTCCAAAATCTCATCGAAGTGAAAGGATTGACCATAGCCCATAATTTTTACTTATGAAAAAATTATTTTTTGTAAACAGATTGCATCATGTTGGTATTTGGTTTGCTGGGATAAAGCACAAATCCTCCTGCGGCAGAATTATTCCAACTACCCTGAAGTGTTGCAGCACCTGCATCTGGTATAATCCCGGAAAAAGAATTGTTGATTCCCTCCCATAGTTGCTGCATCAGCGGAGGTCTTCCAGCGTCAATGGCATCTTCAGCAAATGTTTTGCAGTGATTTGGATTCAAAATATTCCAGCTATACGGCGCTCTGTTCTGATCATTCGTCCTATCTTGGGCAAACTGAATAACTTGTTGATAATTTGCATCTTGGTAATATTTCAGATCAACAGAGCCGTTCTTTCCATAATTATTAGAAATATAGGACGATAGGTTTTGGAGTGAATCTGGCGTTGGCTTCCCATTGACCATTACCAGATTCGGGATTGCCTGTTGTCTAACATTGCCAAAATCATCATTATAACGACCATATTCAAAATATTTTGTGTAACCATTTTTATCATCCACTGCAACAACAGCAGCATGTCCAAGTGGTAGTTTTGTATTTGTTCCAGGGATTGTAATCGGATAATCAGGCATATTCACATATATTCCAGCCAACCCCATCGGATCATTCCCATTAACCGGATTATTCCCGACATAACTGTAAAAATTCACCCCGGCTCCAAACCCCAGCGGGTCTTCCGAAATAAACCTGCCGATCTCTGGATCATAATACCGTGCCCGGTAGTAGTACAGCCCGGTTTCCGCATCGTACTCACGCCCGGTGTAGAGCATGGAGTTGCCGGTGCCGGGAATGGCGGTTGCAAGCGGCTTGCCGAAGGCGTCGTACTTCCAGGTTTGCTCCACCGCGCCCGCATGGCCGGTCAGGGCCGTGACGCTGTTTAGGTGGTCGTGGTGGAAACTGTAATTGGTCCAGTCGTTGGCGTCAGCCGAATGATACCGGTAGCCGTTGACGATCTCGTCCACCACCGCGCCTCTGAGGTATTTCTCCTGCAGGGTGCCGCTTGAGCTGTACACCGCCTCCAGGTGTTCGCCCTCCAGGTGGTAGAATTGCGAATTCTTCTCGATCCGGTAATCGCCCGGATCGTAGGAAAAGAGATTGCCGTTGATATTCCCGGCTCGGCCCTTGCCGTTGTAGGTGACGGAGTAAAGTGAGGTGCCGGAGCCATTTTTCTTCTCCAGAATGCGGCCCGCATCATCATAACTGAACTGCCGGTAGAGCGGGCCTGCGGGAGAACCGGTGCGGATGGCAGTCAACCGGTTGCCGGCACTATACGCGTAATGATAGGTGGCGCCGTTTTCGGTCATGGTCTTGCGGTTGCCCACTGCGTCATAGGTATAGCTCCGATCCTCGCTGTTGTCGCTGGAATCCACGGTGGTCAGGCGGTAGAGCGGGTCGTAGGCATAACCGGCCGTCCTGCCGGTTACGGCGTCGGAGGTCTGGGTGATATTGCCGGCATTGTCCCGCTGGTAGGTAATATCCTCCACCACCGTGCCGTTGGCCGAGAGGTTTTTAAGACCAATCA
>DYOB01000289.1 GCA_020720765.1 Borreliella garinii | reverse complement strand
CACAAGGAGATTGAGCAGTTATTACTCGATGCTGGTGCATTTAGCAGGAGCTCCCAGTAATACTGAAGTATTGGAAGAATTTGTTAAATTTTGAGTTGACAAAGAGTCGGAATTTTCCTGATGAAATCAGGAGACTATTTATGAAAAAATATAAAACATTTACTTTTCTGAAGTTTTTATTGCTAGCGTCAGTCCTTGCTGGTGCTACGGCATGCTCCTCCCTGACCAAAGAGCAGCAATTACACAGAGCCATCGACAAAGGGAAAACAAAAGATATTCCGAAAATTATAGCGAAAGGAGCCAATCCAAACGGCCACGACGAAAAAGGAGACACTCCACTAATTCGAGCCATATCCGCCTACAACAATACTGCTTTTGATGCACTGCTTGCAGCCAAAGCAGATGTCAATGTACCTGCCGAGAATGGGAAGACACCGTTGATGGTTGCGGCTGGAATAACTCCGGAACACTCCAACTATTACGTAAAAGCATTGATTGAGGCTGGAGCAACTGTAGATGCTAATCACGAAACTCATGGCACGCCTCTTCTCATTGCTATATCCAAGAATAATTACCCGGTTGCTCAAAGCTTATTAGAAGCGGGAGCTAACCCCAATTTTTCTCTCACCGAAAAAACATATTTAACCAACGCCATTGAAACGGGCAAAGCGAAAATAGCCATTTTGTTGCTGAACAATGGTGCGGATCCCAACGCCTTTGCCAGTGCCGAAACTCCCCCTGTGATCACTGCAATACGAAATTTCGATTCAACTCGCAATGAAATCGACTATACCGAGATACTGAATCTTCTCATAGACAAAGGCGCTGAGTTCAAGAAAAAATCTGGAGAGCATTATCCATTATTGTACGCTTTTGATAAATGTTACGAAGCACCGGTAGACGCCTTCGTATCCCAAGGTGCGAGTATTCAGCAAACAGACGACCAGGGCAATAATGCTGTTTCCAGAGCTATCCTCAACGATTCTTCCTGTTCCCTCCGGTTGGCCCTTAAAAAGGGAGTTTCTCCCGTACAGAAGAATAGAGAAAAAGAAGCCGCCGTTGATCTTGCATTAGCGAAAATGGATAAGAAATTCCTGGACCCATTACTGGAGCACGGTTTTATAAAGCCCGATACCACGGACAAGCGCGGCTATTCTCTGCTCATGCTGGCTGTAGAAAAGCAGGATCTTGGTCTTGTAAAACTATTTCTTGAAAAAGGAGCCAAAGCCAGTTACATAACTAATAAGGGAGAGACTGCTTACACAGTTGCAATGTCGGTAGAGGGCAAACCTATGCTCAAGTATCTTCCTGGTGGCGACGCGAAGGATTTATTTGAAGCAGCTAAAGCAGGTGCAACCGAAATAGCAGAAGCAATCATAAAAACGGGGGCAGATGTAAACGAAGCTCGCGGAGAAGCTGACAATGAGTTTGAGGGAGAATATGGTAAAACACCGTTAACTGTTGCCGTAGAGAATGGCCACACAGAAACGGTGAAACTGTTACTGCGGTACAAAGCTTATCCCAACTTTGCCTACGGCAAACCACTGCGACTTGCTGCCAGAAATGGAAATCTGGAGATTATAAAGATTTTAATAGCAGCCGGAGCGCGAGTCAATGAGCGATATGTTGATCACGAGTATATTTATGGTTTTGGAAACACGGCTCTTTCTACAGCAGTGGAGGCCCAACAAGCAGAAGCCGTAAAACTATTGATCAGCAAAGGAGCAGACATAAAACTTTTAGTAAATAGTGGAGAACAACTCCCCATAAATATACTGATGCTCGCAGCCCAAAAAGGGCATGCAGACATAGTCCAAAACCTGTTGAAGAGCAAAGCAGAACCAACACTGTACTATAGAAATAATCTTTTCGTGGGTGCGACACCCTTGATGTTTGCTGTACAGTCAAATTCTGTTGAAACGGTGAAAGTACTTCTCCCCTTCTACAAGAACAAGGGGATCATTAATCATAGAGATTCCTACGGTAACTCTGCTCTTTCCATTGCGCAAAAGGCAAAAAATTACGAGATCATTGAACTATTAGAAAAAGTGGGAGCCGAAAACTCAACCTATTACGAAAAACCGTAAACCCGATTAACAGAGCGACTTTTCGTCTGGCGAAAAAATTTGCCCCCTTAGCGGTA
>DYOB01000288.1 GCA_020720765.1 Borreliella garinii | reverse complement strand
GCAGCGGGGAAGGCACGGCATAGCAGCGGGGAAGGCACGGCATAGCAGCGGGGAAGGCACGGCATAGCAGCGGGGAATAAGGAAAAAAAAAAGCCCTTCAAAGCCTTCTGTAGCGCGTCTCTCGGCGTTTTTTGTTTTTCGAGCTAATCCTTCTTTAATCTATATTTAATCTACACGCGCGAAGAGGCACCGCAGGCGTCCCCGCCCCGAAGGACGGAGACGATCTCAAAAGAAAAAATCCAAAACAAAACTCAACTGTTCCGCTGGTCGTAAACTTGACCGATGTATCTAAATCGATCTGAACCGTGCCCAAGATCGCAGCTTGCTTGTGCAAGAGCCTCACGTTTTGAAAAATTAGCTTTGATGTAGTGATCGACCTGGCGTTGGGCAAAGGCGTAGCGCGCGCTGTGAGCGCTCAGGTTCAATTCTTTGAGTACACCCCTTAGTTGGTTATCAAGTCTATCTCTCGCGCTCTCTAGCGTGCCCCCTGCGCCGTTTACGAGCCAGCCGGTCTTTGGGTCTACTGCCTTAAGGGCATCCTGAATAGAAGCCAAAGCGGTTTGAAGATCAAAAATCTGCACATCGCGTAACCTCCCGCCTTTAGTCCCCCAAATAACAGTGATCTTTTCACCCATGGCAATCTGTTTTTGCCATGTTTTAAGGCTCTTAGAGGCACGTACAGCCTCTTTTGACCTTAGGCCCAGGGTGAACATCAAGTTGAGCGCGGCGGCCTCACCGTGACTGCCTTTTGCGGCCAGGGAAGCATGGGCTTTATAAAATTCTTGTTGTGTCATGGCCTGGTTTGTCCCGGCGCGAGTCGCGCCGGACAGCCCCAACGATTTATTACTAAGCCGCTCACTTTCCACAAGTTTTTCCCGTCCTGCTGTTCTTAAAACAGCGCGCAAGCTCGCCATTTCATTTTGTAGAGAACGTTTTGATTTTCTTACGGAAATTTGAGAAGAAATATAGCTTTCAATGTGCGAGCTTTTTATCTGGTCAACGGTCCGAATCTGGATGTTTTTGTCCTGCAGAAATTGGGCAAATCTTTGGACATGCAGAGAACGTTCATAACGGGTATCAGGGCTTCCTCCTTGAATTCCTTTAAAAGCAAGATCGCGTAAATTTTTTGCAAGTTTTGACATTTTCACACCTTTTCAATTCAATTTTATCCACCCCGTGCGGCTGCACCCATTGGTTCCACCCCATCCATAGGGTGGCTAATGGGTAAAAAAGCAGCGGACGGGGTGTGAATTTGTTGAACTAATGGGGCTCACTCATTGAATAAATTCAAGGTGCCAGCAAGCTGGAAAATGCCCTCTAGGTCGCCTTGGCGACTTAGACCTCACACTGCTTTTTTGATGACACCTCCTGGTCATCTGTTGGTTAAAAACCCCCGGGAGGGGTTGGTTTTTTTGCGACCTTCTGGCCCGATTTTTTTACTTGGTTCACTCCAAAAAAATGCCAGGACGGACTTTGTCCGTCCTGGCTATTGCCAGTCGCTGTTTTGATGTTGTCCAAATTGGACTTTGGGGCTGCGTCATTTCTTAACGCGGCGTGTGGATGTCCTGAAAGGACGCTGTAGCGCGGGCTGGCGCGAAAAATCGCGCGCCCTGCGGGCGCGTCACTTCGTAGGCTTTGCCTGTCGAAGTGACGCGCCGGTCGTGCCCATTGCTTGGCGTGTAGCCAATTTATGGCATGTGGAGACCGCCCTGAAAAATCGCGCACTGGCGATTTTCATGGGGCAGGGACAGGTTGGCGGAAGCCGTGGTGGTGCGCTCAGTTATGGAACGCGGGCAGCTAAAAATCTGCGGGTTGCGATTCGGATTCAGCTTTCGAGTGCGAGAGTACAGAAGACGAATCGCTGGGGTGTTTTGCAGAAATGCAAAATATGGATGGACAAACCTATACTGGTTCGTCATGAGTTGAATGTTTTCAACCCGACTGCCTGAATTCAGGACTTTCTGACGAGTCCTGATTTAGGACTCGATGGAAAAGCATGTGCCTTTCAATATGACGCACCTATTTTTATGTGCGGGTACATCGCCTCAAACTGGGTTAAGTATAATACGCCTAAGACATTAAAATCAAGGGGCAATATCATTCTCAATGAGTAGGCGAACATAGCGTGTGTAGGGCATTCCTTTGGCAGCA
>DYOB01000287.1 GCA_020720765.1 Borreliella garinii | reverse complement strand
AGCTGTCAATCCGTCAACATACGCACACATCTACAAGGTGCTGGGCTGCAAACGAATCAGCGGGTACGATACTCACAACAAACAGTAATGCGACAACGGTCGGATACTAAAGTCAGGGATATTCTGCAATGAAGATTAAGATCAGCAATCTTGGGGCAATGAGGCATGCCGAGTTTTCTCTTGGCGATATGACCATAATTTGCGGCGGCAACAACACAGGCAAGACCTATGCGACTTATGCTCTATTCGGTTTTCTGTCTACTTGGCGGGAAGAAATACCCATCCACGTATCCGAAAAAATAATTGACCAGTTATTCGCTGATGGTGCAGTCCATATTGATATTAATGAATATGCAAAAGATGCCTTGCATATCCTAGCCAAAGGCTGTGAAGCTTATACTAAGCGGCTTCCTGTGGTTTTTGCCGCCCAGGCGGATAAATTCAAAGACAGCAAGTTTACTGTTTCAGTAAGTCCTGATGAAATTGACACGAACCAAGGCTATGAACGCCGCATCAGGACAGCAAATGCTGAACTTTTTTCTATTACCAAGACGGAGTCGAATAGTGATCTAGTCGTCACCCTCTTGGTGGAGAAAGAAAAACTCAAAATTCCACGCAATGCTATTATTCGAACGATCGGGGATGCGATTAAAGACATTGTTTTTGGCCACCTACTCCCAAACCCGTTCATTGCCAGTGCCGAGAGAACTGGCGCGGCCATTTTCCGTAAGGATCTAAATTTCGCTCGCAATCGCTTACTTGATGAAATCGCTCAGCAAGACACAGTTATTAATCCATTTCAATTGCTCCTTAAAAGCTATCAAGATTATGCTTTGCCCGTAAAAGCGAACGTCGAGTTTACGCGACAACTCGAATCTCTATCTAAAAAATCAAGCTTCATTACAGAAAAGCACTCGGCGGTATTGGAAGATTTTGCTGATATTATTGGCGGCGAGTATCAAGTCTCCCGTAATGATGAGCTTTTTTATATTCCAAAAGGCAGTAAACGTATCAAGCTCACCATGGATGAGAGCTCCAGCGCGGTGCGATCCCTACTTGATATTGGTTTTTACTTGAAGCACATGGCCAAGCCCGGCGATCTGCTTATGGTGGATGAGCCAGAATTGAATTTACACCCCGAAAATCAACGTCGTGTGGCACGCCTTTTTGCGCGCCTAGTCAATATAGGAATAAAAGTTTTTATCACCACCCACAGTGATTACATCATCAAGGAGCTTAATACCCTCATCATGTTGAACCGTGACACACCCCATTTGAAAAAAATTGCTGAGAATGAGGGTTATAAGCCAAGCGAATTAATTTATGCAAATCGAATTCGTGTTTATATCGCTGAGGAGGCTATGACCATACCCGATGGCGGTAAAAATAAAGTGCGTTGCAACACACTTACACAAGCCGACATTGATCCCACCCTCGGTATAGAAGCACGAAGCTTCGACCAAACAATTGAGGCAATGAACCGAATTCAGGATGCAATAATTTGGAGCGACGAAAATAATGTCTGATATCGAAGTCCTTCATGAAATGATTAAGCCCTTAGCCAAAATAAGCTTAGTTGGCGATGGTAACAAGAAAACCGTCACCCTAAATGAGCCGCTGCAACCGAAGTCAACAGTCACTATTGTTGGAATTCCAGAGTCAGCTATTGTAATCAAGGTTGATTTATTTCGCTCACCTGATTCGGTTTTTATGTGCGCCAAGGGGGAGTGTAAACGAGCCGATTTCATTATTGTGGCGGATAGTCTCAACAAGAAATCCATTGTATATATCGAGATGAAGCTCACGAGGGATTCAGAAAAAGAAATCATGCAACAGCTTGCTGGGGCGTATTGTTTTATGACCTACTGCCAAAATCTTGGTAAAGAGTTTTGGGAACGCCCGGGGTTTCTTAACGATTACAACCATCGATTTGTCAGCATCAAACATACTGGCACTCAAAAGCGTAAGACTAGACATGAGCGCCCAACAGATAACCATGATAGTCCTGCAAGAATGTTAAAAATTTCCGCTCCGCACCGACTTGAGTTCAATCAACTAGCCGGAAAAGTCTGACGATAATTCAGTGCGATAAAGCCTTTGGAGCGCCTCATGAAAACCGAATGACTCATTTTTATGCTGGAGGGGGTGGAGCAAACGGC
>DYOB01000071.1:7418-12657 GCA_020720765.1 Borreliella garinii | reverse complement strand
CACACAGTTCAACCTCAAGTAAATTCCTGCGGTCTCAAGCGCAACAGGCTCCTAGCAACACTTTGCAACCTGTTGGGTCCATATTGACATTGTGGTATTATTATACTTTAATACCTTTATGCAGGGCGTCAAACAGACATCAGGACTCCAACTCTCGGAAGCTGTGCTTTTAGCCCTCCATTCTTGTGCTTTAATAGCCAAAAACCACCCCAACCGTGTCTCGGGTTCTCAATTGTCGCAATGGATTAAATCTTCCTCGAATCACCTGTCCAAGGTGCTTGCGCAACTCGTTAAAGCGCGTATCATCTTGGGCACACGAGGGGTCAATGGCGGGTTTATTTTAGCGGAAAAACCAAGGGATATATCATTTCTCCGCATTTACGAGGCTATTGAAGGTCCGCTTGGACCCCCTACCTGCCCGTGCGAACGCGGATTCTGTCTGTTGCATTCTTGCCTTTTTGACGGTTTCTTTACTAGGGTTCAAAAGGATTTTCGGGGTTTTTTCGAAGGAAGGACTTTGGAGGATTTGAAATGAAACCAGTTTTTTCTCAATTGTCGCATTGTTCATCTACTATACCATATATCAGGGGTTTTCCATGACAATTTCCATAGACCAAGAAAAGTGTACAGGTTGCGGATCGTGCGTTCCCAACTGTCATCTGGGAATCATTGAAATAAGAGGTGGGAAAGCCCATGTAGTCAATGCCGATCTTTGCGATGGCGCCGGGAGATGCCTGGGCCATTGCCCTACCGGTGCATTGAGTCTCAAAGAAACTGTTCGACCAAGTCCTGTCTTTCAGGCACCTCAGGGTGGAGGTTGTCCCGGGTCTAAAGTTGTTGATTTACGCCCGCTAGCCGCAAAGCCTTTGGGAAGCCCGGTGACTGAACTCCGTCAGTGGCCTGTCCAGCTCAAATTGCTACCACCGAACGCACCGTTTCTTCGAGGCGCAGATCTGGTACTGGCTGCAGATTGTTCAGCCTATAGCCGTTCCGATTTTCATGATTTCTTCCTCCGCGGTCGGGCTCTAGCGATAGCCTGTCCGAAACTCGACGGAGACCTACCCGTTTATCTTTCTAAGTTGACCGCCATGATGGACGGCGCCGGTCTGAGGTCGGTACAAGTCCTGCAGATGGAAGTGCCTTGCTGCGGAGGGCTCTGGGAAATTGCCCGCCAAGCCTGGCTGGCTTCAGGGCAAAAAATTCCGCTCAAACGGACTGTCCTGGGAATTCAAGGTGAAATCATCTCCGACACTTGGATGTCGGAAGCATAGAAAAAGGAGTGCGTATGTATTGTTTTCAGTGCCAGGAGGCAGCAAAAAATGTGGCCTGTACGATTAAAGGAGTCTGTGGGAAACCTCCCGCAACGGCGGACCTTCAGGATATTCTGATTCACCTGACTCAGAATTATGCTGTCGCGGTGACTGAAGAAACCAACCCTGATTGGCTTGAAGCCGGAAAGTGGATAAGCCATTCATTCTTCATGACCATCACCAACGCCAACTTTGACGACGAGGTTTTCGTACGTCGTATTCAGGCAACTGCTGAACGATTGAACCATCCTGCACAGGCTTGGAATCAGAATCTTATCTTATCCCTGGCCGCCGAGTCTTCCATCCTGAAAGACGAAAACGAAGATATACGGTCCCTCCGTCAACTCACAGTCATTGGATTAAAAGGACTTTGCGCCTACCTGCACCATGCTGAAATGCTTGGCACATCCGACTTGAAACAGAGTGAAACTCTTGTAAGACTTCTCGCTAAATCGCAGACCGAGAACGACCCGGCGGCTTTAACCCAACTCGTTCTTGATACTGGAGCCGCAGGTGTTCAAGGTATGGCACTGCTGGATGGAGCCAACACCGGCGCATACGGAAGCCCGGTTGTTACCGAGGTCGCTCTAGGTGTCCGTAACCGCCCCGGTATTCTCGTAAGCGGCCACGACCTGCGCGATTTGGAAGAACTGCTGATCCAGACCGAAGGCCAGGGCGTCGATGTTTACACCCACAGCGAAATGCTACCCGCCCACTACTACCCCAAACTGAAGAAATTTGAACACCTGGCAGGCAACTACGGTAGCAGCTGGTGGAAACAGGACCAAGAATTCGAAACCTTCAACGGTCCGATTCTTATGACAACAAACTGTGTGACCACCCCAAAAGAAAGTTATAAGGCCAGACTGTTCACCTCTGGAGCATCGGGTTTCCCCGGTTGTTCCCACATAGCGGACAGGCCCGCAGACGGCACCAAGGATTTCAGTAGTGTCATAGCCTTAGCCAAAACTTGCCCCCCGCCTATCCAGCTGGAGGAGGGAACAATTACCGGAGGTTTCGCCCATGAGACGCTTAAGAGTGCCGCTCCCCAAATAGTGGAGGCTGTGAAGTCCGGAGCCATACGCAAGTTTGTTGTGATGGCCGGATGTGACGGCCGAATGAAGAGCCGCGGATACTACACCGAGTTTGCCCAAGCACTGCCCAGTGATACCGTTATTCTCACAGCTGGTTGCGCCAAGTACCGTTACAACAAACTGGACCTCGGCAGCATTGGCCCTTTCCCACGGGTTCTTGACGCCGGCCAGTGCAATGATTCCTACTCGTTAGCACTAACCGCTTTGAGGCTTAAGGAAGCGTTCGGCCTCGAAGATATCAACG
The DNA here is from genome assembly GCA_020720765.1 of Borreliella garinii. GTDB lineage: Bacteria > Spirochaetota > Spirochaetia > JABEVK01 > JABEVK01 > DYOB01. Next base: position 10,009 of record DYOB01000071.1, on the reverse strand, counting down.
AGCTTCCCATTGTTTATAACATCGCGTGGTACGAACAGAAAGCCGTGATCGTTCTCCTGGCACTGCTTTCTCTCGGCGTTAAGAATATCCATTTGGGTCCTACGCTTCCGGCCTTTGTTTCTCCTGGGGTTGCCAAGGTCCTTATTGAAAACTTCGGAATAGGAACAATCTCCACGGTGGAAGAAGATGTTGCCGCCATGGTAGGCTAAGCATCAGGGGCGAGTTCACGCTAGCCCCTTTTTATAGACTTGATTGCAGCCAAGCCGCCACCTTTAACCTTTGCCACTCACGCACTGCATGGGGTGATTCGGCGGGAACCATCACACCGCAAAGGCCTTCGGTGCGAGGGTCGTAGGGATCCTCGAAGGGATGATGGACCGTCCACGGCGCCAGAAACTAATTTTGGATGTTGCAATCGGAGGACTCGGCAAAGTGTAGGGCTGAAGGAAGGTTGGGTGCAGTCATTTTTTCCACAGAGGCTTTGGTTAGCGAACCGCTGTCCACCGTGTCTAGCCCGGACCAGCCCGCCGCTTTTAAATCCCGCGCGGTTTTTGTCGTGGTTACCGCTAAGCAGGCTGGAATGGCTTCTTCGTAGCCACTGCTGGCAAGCCAATCATAGCCCTTCATGTTTTCCTTACTTCGCAATAAACCATGGACCAAGGCCACGCAGCCCGGGGGGTTGCTCCGATGTTATCATTATTTTTTTCAAAATGGTAATCGATTGGGGTGGGACGTTAAAGTAGACCGCAGCATAATTCTCTGAAATAGATATTTCACAGCGCCGCCAAGTACAAACTATCGTCGCAGGCACCGGATTGGGGCTCCACATCTGCCGCGCCCTGTGCCGTAAAGCCGGGTGGCGCCTAATAGAAAACCTGGAACAGGATAAAGCAGTGTTTATTGTTACAATTAAAAACTAAAATTTTACATTCTTAGCTGGATAATTCTCTCTGTCTTAAAGTAGAAACTTTGGCCCAATTGGCATAGTCTCGATCATAATGAAGGACCACTAAATCGTGCCTGATAGCACACGAGGCTATCAACAATAAGATACATTGTTCAACCGCATTTCGTTCAGATCTCCTTCCCAAATTCCTGAAGAAGCGAATTGATCGATTTGTTCGAAGGTTTTAAGTCGTACAATTTCCCTAAGGGCCGTATTAACAACTTCAGAGTACGTTTTTAGCCCAAGGACTAATTTAGCTTTATCCAGTATATCCTCATCTAACACAAGATTTGTACGTTTCATGTGTTTAGTGTACGCAAAGGAACACTTGTAAGCAAACAAAAGTAAAGCCGTTTTGGTTCATAAGCCGATTTTCACAGGCAAATCCAGAAAATAGTCCAGACAACGCAACAGGCTTGCCAGCCTGAGGCTCGTTGGTGGAGTGGGTGAGCGTGGAGTATTCAGCCAAGCCCATGTCCGGTGCAAATGGCTCCGGATTAAGTTAATTCTTCTTCAAAATAGTAATCGACTGGGGCGGGACGTTAAAGTAAACTGCTGCATAGGTGTCGGAACTCACAACCTGTGCAAAAGTTGTGGTTTCGTTAGGTGTTATTGCAACATTGGAACTGTTGTATAAAGTGGAATTGAGCGGTGTTGTCGACTCCAAGCCCCCAAAGCTAACAGGTACCAAAGTTACTCCTGCACCCCACCCCCAGACACTCGATCCTGCAGTCTGTCCCACCTTCATATCGTTCCCGGAACCAAAGGATGCAGCACTATAGTTTGTTGGATGTGTGTTGATGACGATCAGGATGTCGTCATCCGTGGCTGGGGTGGCACCGTAGTGCCGCAGGTAGGCCAAGATTCCCACATCGTCACCCAAGCCGTCGTTATCGGTCCACACTATTTTTGCATAGCCGCGTCGCAATTCGGGGTAGGTTTGCCGTGCCTGGTTCAAGGCGGCTATCATGCGGAAAGTATCATTGGTCTCATTCCAAGGAGAATTATTTTGTGTCGAATTCGCTACTTGCCACAAGTTTGGTCTGTTTCCTTTATTCAAATTTCCAGTACCGGAACCCATTTCCCCTCCGGAAGCGAGGGTCATGGATTGTTTATAATTTTGCTCAGTTCCGTAATACAGAACGGGGATGCCTTCCCAGGTGTAAAGCCATGCGAGTGCCGTACGCAGGTTGGTTATTTCTCCGACGCTTGGTGCCTCATTGGCTGTGTCGCTTGAACCATTCAGGAAACGGTTCAGGTCATGGTTGTCGATAAAGTAGCCCAATTTCTGACGGGCGGTAAGACCATCGCCGTTGGTGTGGAGGCTATTTGCGTTTAAGTTCGCCTCGTTAGCGGTTCCTAAAAGAACAGATTCCATGGCAAAGGTTTTGGGCCTGGAGCTCCAAGTACCAGCGTCTTTAAAAAGGGTGATATTATCGCCGCTATTCCAATCAAAAACATTGCCATTCATTTGGAACCCCAAAACCGAATCGAGTTTATTGGAGTTAGTAAATTCCCCTAATAGAGCCGCAGTTCCACTGTAGACTTCAGCTACCATATAAAAGTCTTTACTAAACTGTGTCTTTGCCCAGGTACGGATGTCGCCGCAGAAGGCTGTCCAAAAATCAGCCTCCACGTGCTTCAC
>DYOB01000071.1:0-7318 GCA_020720765.1 Borreliella garinii | reverse complement strand
ACATGGTTCACCACCACGTCCATAATCACCTTGATGCCGCGCGTGTGTGCAGCGTCCACCATATCCCGGAAGTCTTTCATGGTGCCAAGATGCGGGTCCACGGCCATAAAGTCCTGGGCCCAGTAGCCGTGGTAACTAGCGTAGGTGGCGTTTTCCCAGGCTTGAAGTACTGGGGCAGTAATCCAAATAGCAGTAATTCCTAGGTTATCCAGGTAGTCGAGCTTTGCGGTAATGCCGGTAAAGTCACCCCCCTGGTAGGTTTTTCCATTTCCGGCAATATGGTCGGGATCGCCGCTCATAATAAATTGATCGTTGGCGGTGGAAGCATTATTGAAACGGTCGGTCAACATAAAATAAATGTTTTGATCGTTCCATTGCTCGGACCCCAAGGCGTCTGTCATTGTCACGGTATTGGTAGTAAAAGAGTGCGTCAGCGTTGTCGCTCCCGACATTCCCGTTCCCGAGGCTGGGGTGAACCCGCCAACTTTGGGATTGGCGTAGGTTTGATAGGCATAACCGTAAAGTGGAGTGAAGACGACTGTATCATTTGAGACATTGGTTGTTGTAAAAGTAATAACGGTTTCCACTTCCATCTTAGCCATGGTACCCGGGGCGAACTTCGCCGCACCGGTTTTGTAAATCCTGGGGACGTGGTCGTATTCCAAAAAGCCCTTTACTGAAGTATTTAGACTTTTGTTAAACCTGATGGAAATGCTTAAACCATTGGGATTCACCGAGGTTCCCGAAGGAGAGACAACCTCTACGGCAACCAGAGCCACATCGGATGTGGTTACACTTTGAGGTGTATACAAGGCCTTATTCCCCGCCTCGTCGCGAACCAGAACGGCGAAGAAATAGGTGGTGCCCGAACTCAGACCGGATACGGTTTCCGACAAGTCGGCCGCCGTCCAGTTCATGATAAGGTCTGCACCGCTGATAGCGTCAGCTTCGGCAAGGGAATCAATGGCACCGCTGGAAGCCGCTTGCACTAATTTGTACTGAAGGTTAGCATCCGATGTGACAAGGTCTGAGGAGGCACCCCAGCTCACGGTTGTAGAATTGGAAGTGGTGCCTGAAAAAGATATCGCAGAACCGGTAGATGGGGCGGTGACATCCGGTGAAGCAGTAGGAGTCGCGCTATCCGACAAACCTGTTGAGGTGTTGGAGGAAGTGTCGCGTGTTTTAACTGTAAAGGTGTATTCGGTACCGTTGGTCAACCCTGTGATCGTGGCAGTCTGCGTCACTTTGCTCACAACCAGCGGTTGTGCAGTACTTCCGCCAGTAGGGGTCCATGTTATCACAATCTCATCCAAATCCCCATCCGTCGGGTCAGTCCATGTCAATGAAATCTGGCCGTCCCCCGCAGCGGCATTCAGTCCTGTCACTTCCCCAGGAGGCGTCACGTCTAGCCCGGAAGTGGGTGTGAGCTTTGTTGTCACGCCGGCGGAAATATTGCTGGTGGTGTCGAGGGATCGGACCGTAAAGGTGTACTCTGTGCCGTTGGTCAAACTGGATATTGCGGCGGTAGCGACACCCTTTGTCACATCCAGCGGTTGTGCAGGACTTCCGCCAGTAGGGGTCCAGGTAATTCTTACCTTGGAAAAATCCGCATCAGCCGGGTCGGTCCACGTTAAGGTAACCGATGAATCACCTGCGGAGCCTCCAAGCGACGAAACGTTGTCGGGAGCTGTAGTGTCCTGGACCGGAGGCGGGGCCGGCGGCTCTGGTGTAGCCGGATTGGGGCAACTTGTCAATAAGGCCAGACCAAGAATGGCTCCAAACAAAACGCTCCCAAAGTGACGCAATGCACACCTCCTAATGGTTCATCTTTATATTATACCATCATTTTAAGCGATAAAAAGGTTTTCCAGGGTAAACTCTGTCCGATGAGCTTGCCCAGTATTGAAAGTTAGGCCAAAATAATATATAATGTTATATTAGCCAACTGGAGGCTTTGCTATGTACATTAAACGGCACGCGGAAGCCGCGATTCGTAAACTCGCCACCATGTTTGGCGCGGTTCTTGTAAACGGTCCGAGGCAGGTGGGAAAAACGACCATGCTTAAAGAATTCACGGAAAAGATGCGCTATGTTTCCCTCGACGATCCGGTATTACGCGCCTCCGCAATGGAGCAAAGTGGAACTTTTTTTAAGGACAATCCACCTCCCCTCTTTATAGATGAAATTCAGTATGCACCGCAACTTTTTACGCAGATAAAGTTGTTGCTCGACAGAGAAAAGAAAAAAGGGCAGTTTTATATGTCCGGTTCCCAACAATTCCACTTGATGGAAAAAGTTGGTGAATCCTTGGCAGGGCGGCTTGGTTTAATTAACCTCCTTGGTCTTTCCATCCGGGAAAAACTGGGCATTGACTGTTCAGAGCCCTTTTTACCTACCAATGAATACTTTACCCTACGCCTAGGAAAGGTGCCGGAGCTTTCCTATCCAGATGTTTGGAAAAATATCCATCGGGGGAGCATGCCGGAGCTTTTCACCAATGGAGACTTTGACTGGCAGATGTTCTACGGTTCCTACGTCAGGACCTATATAGAACGGGATGTTCGAAACCTCACCCAAGTGGCAGACGAGGTAAGGTTTCTTCATTTTTTAACCGTGGCGGCAAGCTCTACGGGGCAGCTTCTCAATTTGGCTTCCATGGCCCGGGATGTAGGCATCAGCCCGCCGACAGCAGAGCGGTGGTTATCTATATTAGTGAGCTCAAACATCGTGTATCTCCTGAGGCCGTATTTTAATAACATTACAAAACGAACGGTCAAAACTCCCAAGCTCTATTTTTTGGATACGGGGCTTGCCGCCTACCTCACCAGGTGGAACACTCCCGAGGTACTCAAAAACGGGGCCATGGCGGGTGCCTTTTTTGAAACCTTCGTTATTGCAGAAATTATCAAAAGCTACTGGAACACAGGAGTCCTGGAATTGCCGCTTTATTTCTATCGCGATAAGAACATGAACGAGATCGACTTATTGATTTTGCACAATGGGGTACTGTACCCTTTAGAGATCAAAAAAAACGCCGACCCACACAAAGGGGATATCGCTGCCTTTGGGCTCCTCGATAGAATTCCCAACGTAAAACGGGGTTGCGGTGGGGTTATTTGTCTCTACGATCATCTCATTACCCTTCAAGACCAAGATCGAGTGATACCCGTCCGGTATATATAAAAAAACCCCCGCAACCCATCCAACCAAGCGGTGGAGGAGTCTGCGGGGGTTAACCATCAGGGCTAGAAACAGCCCGCTATCTATTCCGCCTTCAACACAACAATGGACCATGAATTGACGCCGTATAAACCAGCGGCAATCGTAGCGGCGGAGGCACCCCAGAAATTTCCCCCGACGGAATCGGTATTACTTTCGGCCCAGTTTGCCGTGTCGATAATGCGTTTCCACTCCTTGCTGCTTGGGGCTGTAGGAATGGTGTAGTTCACTGTTTCAGTCCACATGTTCACACAAAGGATGTAATCCGAACCGCCCGCCCCTGCTCCGTTGATACGAATCATACGGGCGCGGTCTGTTGTACCAAGATTGGTAGTCCCATCTTCCTTGGTGTAGCTGATGCCCATCAAATAATCCGACTGCCTCAGAGCCGGGTCGTTCTTGCGAAGGTTCATTACGGCTTGGGCAAACAGGAAAAGGTTGTTTTTGCTATCAGTTTTACCATCTGTCCCAATCTTATCGGTGTACGACATCACGGCCCAACCCGTGGTGGAAACAGGGTCCCAGGTTCCTTGCGGTGGAGCTGTTTGGATGCTGTCGCGCCCGATAAATTCATAGTTGTTCCAGGTGGCCACCGAGTCGATGTTGTAAGGGTTGTTGTTGCCGTTCTGCGTGCGAGCAAACTCGTCCCCGTACACAATCATGGGAACGCCGCGGCTGAACATTTGCCATACCCAGAAGTTGCGGATACGCTGACGCCTCAAGGATTGGTCGCCACCCGAATCCCAACTGTCATTGTTATCATTTCCTCCATCGGAAGGACCAAAGGGCCAACCTACGGTGTTGTTCTTTCCAGAGTAACTCACGAGGTCCGCCAGAGTAAAGCCATCATGAGCAACGATGAAGTTCACGCTCTTATGGGGTCCGCCTTGGTTGTTGAAATTATCGTAGTCCCCGTGGAAGTAACTGTTATAGTCCATTCCTTCCATGGTACCTTTTAGATATCTTCTGGTACCATCTCGGTAGCGGCCGTTCCATTCACCCCACTTGTTGGGAAAGTTGCCGACTTGATAGGTTCCTATATCCCACGCTTCAGCGATCATTTCTACGCTGTAAGTGGTGGTCATGGCAGCAATGTCAGCTAAAAGGGAAGCGGTCGAGTTAAACCCATATCCCGGATAACTATCCCTTCCTAGAACAGGTGCCAAATCGAACCGAAAACCGTCCACACCCATGGTAGTGGTGTAATACTCCAAGCTGTCTTTAATATGGTCTCGGACCACTTCCTTGCTGGAGTCAAAGTTGTTGCCGCACCCGGTGGTTTCCCAGAAGGAAGTTTTATCGGTACTTACCAAGGCGTAATAACCCTGGTTGTCAAAGCCTCTAAAACTCGTCAGCTCGGCGCACATTTTAGAGGTGTCCCAGTTGCCGCCTTCGCCGGTATGGTTGTACACAACGTCCAAATAGATCTCCAAACCCGCATCGTGGAAGGCCTTGACCATTTCTTTGAATTCCTTAGTCGGGCCGCCGGGTGATTTATCCGAAGAGAAGCGTCGGTCGGGGGCAAAGAAGCTATAGGTCATGTAGCCCCAGAAATTGCCGCCGGGACTGCCACCGGGGTTGTCGTCGTTGTCCGTCTCGTGAACCGGTAATAGCTCGATTGTATTAATTCCCAAGCCCTTAAAATAAGGTATCAAATAAGTAAGCCCTTTGTATGTGCCCCGGTAACCATCTGGGACGTTCTGTAACCCGGAAAATCCATCAATCCCGCTCATAATTGTAGTTAAATGCATTGACGAAGGGTGCATGGTCATTCCCCGTACGTGGCCTTCGTAAATAATCGCATCTTTCTGCGCAATATTAGGTTTTGTGCCTGTGGATGTTGCATCAACAATGGCGTAACTCTTGGGCGCCCATCTACCGGTGTCCACGTTCCTGCGGTCTATGGAAACACCGCCTGTGGTAATGGTTCCTGAATACGCATGTGAGGTGGAATCCGTAGCTCCGCCCGTACCGTACATAGCTCCATTTTCACTCTGGGCTGCTAGGGCAGGGTCCTCTTTATCGTGGGTCATCTCCAAGCCATAAGGATCGAACAAGACTTTGTTGGGATTATAACGGTTACCGTCTGCATCAACATCTAAGAGGTACCCTTCGGTACTATTCCCCCTTGTCCAGTGTTCATCCCACGGCCAGTTGGGTCCCCAGGCCCGGAAGGCGTACATCAGACCCTCGTCTTCGTATTGCAGAACGTTCGTAATTTTAGCACGCCAAATATTGTTGGCGCCTTTTTCCATCCACACATCGTAAACCGCGTGACCTTGGCCGTCTTGCGGACTCGGCAAACCCGATATGGCATCGGTGGCACTGTAGTACTTCCGGTTGTAGAATTCCAACAGGATCCGCGTAGCGTTTTGGCTCCATACTGCGATTTCCAAATCCGCTCCATTAAAGTGCGCACCCAATTCCCAGGTTTTGGTAGACCAGCCATAACCCGCAGAGCCTTCGTTAGTGTCAACCGGAGAGAATGGCCCGCTAGAAGGAATATTCTCACCTATAGCAATGATTTGGATGATTACATCTTCAGGCGCATAGAGAGCTTTATTTCCAACCGCGTCTTTTACTAAAACAGCAAAATAGTACGTGTTCCCGGTAGTCAAACCCGTAACGGCTTTTTGGGTTGTGTTAGCTGTCCAGTCCATCACAAGGTCAGCGCCCAAAACGGCATCAACCTCGGAAACGGTATCGATAGCGGTGCTTGCGGTCGCTTTCACCAGTTTGTATTGAAGACTGGCTTGCGCCGTGACGTTATCGGTTGCGACACCCCAATGAACTGTGGTACCAGAAGCAGTTGTCCCCGAAAAGTTAATAGCCGAACCAGGAGCTGGGGGAGTGGTATCCGCTGGAGTCGCCGTATCCGTAACCCCGGCGGAAGTGTTCGGAACAGCATCCTGGGTTTTCACCGTAAAGGTGTAAGCGGTACCGTTAGAAAGACCGGTAATGGTCGCCGTCTGAGTGCCTTTGGACACCTCAAGGGGTTGGGCTGGACTGCCTCCCGTGGGAGTCCAGGTGACAACTGCCTGGACAAAGTCCGCATCCGCAGGATCGGTCCAGGTAAGGGTAACTTGGGAAACACCGGGTGTCGCGTCTAGGGAAGTGACATCCGCCGGGGCCGTGGTATCGGCGACCGCTCCTGTCGTGACAGCCGCGGGTGTATACAGTGCCTTGTTCCCCGCTTGGTCCTTTACCGCCACGGCAAAGTAGTAATTAGACGAAGCAGTCAAACCGTTGGCGCTTTCCGAAGTGATATCTGCGGTCCAGTCCTTGATAAGCTGTGCCCCGCTTGTAATTGCATCAATTTCAGTGATCTCATCGATAGCAGTACTGGCACCACTAGCCAAGGTACGCACTACTTTGTATTGCAAATCAGCTACAAGGGTGACATTATCGTTTGCCACGCCCCATTGAACGATGGTTGCAGTATCGCTGGTGCCTGTAAAGGTAATTCCTGCTCCCAGCGTTGGCGAAGTGGAATCATCTGCGCCTGTGGTTGTTACAGATACTGGCGCGTAGAGTGCTTTATTTCCGGCGGCATCTTTGACCAACACAGCAAAATAATAGACAGTACTTGGGTCCAAACTAGTAGCGGTTGCAGAAATAATACTTGTAGTCCAATTCTGTACGAGCCGGTCTCCGGTCACAGCATCAGCCAACGCAACGGTATTGATGGAATCACCCGTTCCCGGGTTGGCACCAGTGCGCACCACTTTATACTGAAGCTCTGATTGGGCGGTAACATTATCGGTTGCCGGGTTCCAATGAACTGTGGACGTATTACCTACAGTTCCAGTAAAAGTAATCTCACCCGTTGTTGTAGGCGCAGCAACATCACCTATAGGAGCCGGTTGTGGAGGTGGCTCAGTAGTATCTGTGGTCAAGTTCGGGCACCCCATAAATACCGTTAAAGCAAGCAATAATCCAATAAATACGTTTCTATTTCTCATCTTTTAACCCTCCAAAAAACCTACTATTATTAGGCTACACCCAGTTTTTCAATTTGTAAAGATAGAAAATCTAATATTTTTATATATTATTTGCTTGACAATGTTACTTGGGTATTGTACCCTGTTTCTATGGAACA
>DYOB01000286.1 GCA_020720765.1 Borreliella garinii | reverse complement strand
TAGAGCATCTGCCTTGCACGCAGAGGGTCAACGGTTCGAATCCGTTATTCTCCACAATCTCGGTTAAGAATTAAAGATAAAATTAGCGGAATAAAAACCTTAAACATTTATCCTTAATTATTAACCATCGAGAAACGTTCTTTGACATATTGGAAGAAAAATTAAAAATCAATTTTTAAGTTCAAAAATGATACACTTGTCGTAATACGCAAGTATTACTATAAAGGTGAAAGAAAAGTTACTAAGAGCGTATGGTGAATGCCTTGGCTCTCAGAGGCGAAGAAGGACGTGATAAGCTGCGAAAAGCTTCGGGGAGGTGCAAATAACCGTAAATCCGAAGATATCCGAATGGGGCAACCCGGCATCGTGAAGCGATGTCATCCCGCAAGGGAAGCAAACCCGGAGAACTGAAACATCTAAGTACCCGGAGGAGAAGAAATCAAAAGAGATTCCCCCAGTAGAGGCGATCGAAAAGGGAATAGCCCAAACCGATTTTGTTTTGGCAAAGTCGGGGTTGTAGGACTGATATAATTATACAAATTACAAGCGGAAGAATCCTGGAAAGTTTTACCGAAGAGGGTGACAGTCCCGTATGCGTAAATAATTTGAGTATGATCAGTATCCTGAGTAGCGCGGAACTCGAGAAATTCTGTGTGAAACTGCCGGGACCATCCGGTAAGGCTAAATACTCCTGAGAGACCGATAGTGAACCAGTACCGTGAGGGAAAGGTGAAAAGCACTTCGAACAGAAGAGTGAAATAGTACCTGAAACCATGCGCTTACAAGCGGTCGAAGCCCTTTCGTGGGGTGACGGCGTGCCTTTTGCATAATGAGCCTACGAGTTGTTCCTCTTTGGCAAGGTTAAGTACCGCAGGTACGGAGCCGAAGCGAAAGCGAGTCTGAAAAGGGCGTTGAGTCAGAGGGGGCAGACGCGAAACTTTGTGATCTACCCATGACCAGGTTGAAGCTTAGCTAATCCTAAGTGGAGGACCGAACCGGTTGACGTTGAAAAGTCTTCGGATGAGTTGTGGGTAGGGGTGAAAGGCTAATCAAACTGAGAGATAGCTCGTACTCCCCGAAATGCATTTAGGTGCAGCCTCGTGGTCGATTCTTACAGAGGTAGAGCTACTGATTGGGCTAGAGGGCTTCATCGCCTATCAAACCCAGACAAACTCCGAATGCTGTAAGATATACACGGGAGTGAGGCGTTGGGTGCTAATGTCCGGCGCCGAGAGGGAAAGAACCCGGACCATCGGCTAAGGTCCCTAAATATATGCTAAGTTGATCTAACGAGGTGCGACTGCTGTGACAGCCGGGATGTTGGCTTGGAAGCAGCCATTCATTTAAAGAGTGCGTAACAGCTCACCGGTCGAGCGGTTGTGCGTGGATGATAATCGGGCATAAGCATATTACCGAAGCCATGGGCCTTGAAGAAATTCAAGACGGTAGGGGAGCATTCCTGTCAGCACAGAAGCATTGTTGTAAAGCAGTGTGGAGCGGCAGGAAAAGCAAATGTAGGCATAAGTAACGATAAGGCAGGCGAGAAACCTGCCCGCCAATAGACTGAGGTTTCCTGATCAACGCTAATCGGATCAGGGTTAGTCGGGACCTAAGGTTAAGCCGAACGGCAATACCGATGGCAAATAGGTTAATATTCCTATACCGGCTGTTACTGCGATGGGGTGACGAAATAGTGAAAGGTCTGCGTACTGACGGAATAGTACGTTAAAGGAGGTAGGTAAATTTGCTGTAGGAAAATCCGCAGCGAATGCCGAGTCTGACAGTACCGCGAGTCTTCGGACAAGCGGATAATGACCGTAATCAAATTTCCGAGAAAAACCTCTAAGCTTCAGGTAACAGCTGCTCGTACCATAAACCAACACAGGTGGTCAAGTAGAGAATACTAAGGCGCTCGAGTGAATCGTGGCTAAGGAACTAGGCAAAATAACCCCGTAACTTCGGGAGAAGGGGTGCTCCGAGCAATCGGAGCCGCAGAGAATTGGTCCAGGCGACTGTTTATCAAAAACACATGGCTTTGCAAAATCGAAAGATGACGTATAAGGCCTGACACCTGCCCGGTGCCGGAAGGTTAAGAGGAGAGGTTAGCAGCAATGCGAAGCTTTGAATCGAAGCCCCGGTAAACGGCGGCCGTAACTATAACGGTCCTA
>DYOB01000070.1 GCA_020720765.1 Borreliella garinii | reverse complement strand
TAGCGTATTACAAGCAGACGATATTGGGTCCCTTGTGGTATATCATCCAGCCGGTGTTGACGACTGTTGTCTTTACCGTTATCTTTGGAAATATCGCCAAACTTTCCACCGATGGACTGCCGCCATTTTTGTTTTACATGGCCGGGAACACGGTTTGGAGTTATTTTAGCGCCTGCCTGGTGAGTACTTCCAACACATTCACGGCCAATGCGGGCATTTTTGGCAAGGTCTACTTTCCGCGGTTAAGTATGCCGATTTCGGTGGTCATCTCCAATTTGATTTCCTTTGCCATTCGATTTGTGATTTTTTTACTTTTTCTTGCTTACTTCATGTTGACAGGTTCTGATATACATCCCAACTGGTGGATCTTAAGCCTGCCGCTTTTGGCGCTGATCATGGCTTTAATGGGGCTGGGTTTCGGCATCATTGTTTCCTCTCTAACCACTAAATATCGTGACCTGCAGCAATTGGTCGCTTTTGGCGTTCAACTCCTGATGTATGCCACACCGGTCATTTACCCGCTTTCGAGCATTACAGGCGGTTGGCGATGGCTAATTCTGGCGAACCCGATGACACCGATTGTGGAAGTCTTTCGACTGGCTTTTTTGGGTGTGAGCGATATTAACCCTGTTTGGCTGTTCTATAGTCTGGGCTTTACAGTGATTGTCTTTTTTGCTGGGGCGTTGATTTTCAATCACGTTGAAACCACCTTTATGGACACGGTGTAAAGATGCCAAACATGGTTATATCGATCGAGAATGTTTCCAAAAGCTACCAATTGGGCGCGATTAACACCGGCACTTTTTACGGTGATCTGAACCGTTGGTGGGCAAAAATGCGCGGCTTGCCAGACCCCCACCTCAAGATTGGAGAAAAGGATCACGGCAACCGCAATGGTGAAACGCTTTGGGCGCTGAAGGATGTTAATTTCCAGGTACAACAGGGTGAAGCCTTGGGAATCATTGGTCGCAATGGTGCGGGCAAAAGCACCCTGCTTAAAATCCTTTCGCGCGTAACTGTCCCGACCAGTGGTGAGGTAAAAGTAAAAGGGCGCATTGCCAGCCTGTTGGAAGTTGGCACTGGTTTCCACCCCGAACTGACTGGGCGTGAGAATATTTATTTAAACGGCGCAATCATGGGGATGGAAAAGGCTGAGATTAGCCGGAAGTTTGATGAGATTGTAGATTTCTCCGGTGTCGAAAAATTCATTGACACGCCGGTAAAGCGCTATTCCAGCGGCATGTATGTCAGGCTTGCTTTTGCCGTTGCCGCACATTTGGACCCGGAAATTTTGGTGGTGGATGAAGTGCTGGCTGTGGGGGATGCTGAATTTCAAAAGAAGTGTCTAGGGAAAATGGGCGATGTGGCGCATGAGGGACGGACTGTGCTTTTTGTTAGTCATAACATGGCGGCAGTTAGAAAATTGTGTTCCCATTCCTTGTTGTTAGAAAAAGGGTCGGTTTTGATGACAGATACAACTGACCTTGTAATCGATCATTATCTTGATGTGCGTGCAGGTTTGAGTAGCGCCATTATTACCTTGCCTAAAAAGAGTGATCTGTCAAATGAAATGGGTAGAGGCTTAAGTTTATTTATAAAAGATGAACAGGGTAATTTGCGGGATAAGTTTAAAATTGGGGAAAAATGGGTAATCCGCTTGGAGTTCGAAATTCAGAAGCATCTCAAAAATGTTATTGCTGGCATTGGTATCACTACATCTGAATCGATTGCGCTGACAACATATTGGTCACAGCCTGCCGACCTTACTCCTGGATATTATTATGCGAATTTCTTGTGTGATTTGCCTTTGAAAGCAACTCATATAAGTATAACTGTGGGACTTTCAGAGCACGAAAGGTCTTTTTATTACGTTGAAGATGTTGGATCTTTTGAAGTGGCTCAAGTTTCGGTTGCTGACCAACCTTTTCGATCTGCCGGCTCAGGGCTATTGCTGGGAAATCAAGATAGTATAATTTACCCAATAACAAGATGATACACATATACGACCTCATCTTTTTTAATAAATTATTGCCATCCTTGTTTGATTACTTTACAAAGGTATTGCCAGTATCCACCGGAATACTTTTTTGCATGCTTAATAAAACATTAAAATTGTTTAGGTTTTTTTGCAAGGTAACTAATTTATGATTGCCAACTTAAAAGAATATATTCAAATTTTTTTTCAAAAGCCAAAGCCCACTTTTTTTCGACACTCCTACTCCCAGTGTGGCGAGGATATGATTGTGCAATTCATCTTGCATACTATTGGCGTGTCAACGCCAACCTATGTTGATGTCGGCTCTTACCACCCTGAAAACCTGAGTAATACCGCATATTTCTATAACATAGGTTGTTCTGGAATAAACATAGAGCCTAATCCGGTGTTATTTAAGGTTTTTGAACAGCAACGTCCTCGTGATATTAATTTGAACGTGGGCGTGAATGATGTTGCGGGCGAATTGGATTTTTTTATTATGTCTGCTGATACTCTCAGTACTTTCTCTCGGGAGGATGCTGACAAATATGTATCCGAACACGGTGTGCATCTCGTAGAGATCATAAAAGTGAAGACACGCTCTATTTCCGACATATTGAGCGAATACCTGCCCGCTGGATCCCCTGAATTTCTTACTATGGATGCAGAAGGAGTTGAAGAGAAAATTCTGCGCTCAATAGATTTTGATGCTTGGAAACCTTTGGTTATTTGTTGTGAAACCATATCGTATTCGACCACAGGACAGGGAGTAAAGAATTCAATGGTGCTGGACTATCTATGTTCAAAGGGTTATATGGTTTATGCTGACACTTATATTAATACGATTTTTGTGCTGAAATCTGCATGGGAAAAGGGTGATTCCTGAAACTGCCAGAACTTGTCTTGTTTGAGCTTTGTGCCAATTAGCGCCAGGCAATCTGTCGATATTTACTCAGGACCTTGACGGTTACCATATCTTGATTTTTCAAAAACAAGGAATTATGAAATATAAAAACACATTCCCTTCAATTAATCCTTTAAATGCGTTGAAAACGTTTTTCTTGCCGATCTTTTCTAAGGTTTATACACTGATTGCGGTGTGCGTTTTTCTGCTGAGAGTAAATAACAATAAGGTATTTTTTTGTATCATATGAGCCTAAATAAAAGAGATATCTATATTAATTCCCCCTCGCCCATCGACTCTGATCTTCGGGATTTGTTTGAGCGAAATGCCCCTTTGGTGATTTTTGATATTGGAAGTTGCGAAGGGGAGGATTCGATTCGATATTCAAGGTTGTTCTCAAATGCGCGAATTTACGCATTTGAGCCTTTACCTCATAATTTGGAGATGATTAAATTCCAGATAGAAAAATATAACGCCAAAAATGTAAGTTTTTTTCAGATTGCTCTAGGAGATGAAATTGGTGAAGCAGATTTTTTTATTTCCTCCGGGCAACAAGATAAGACTGTTCCCAAAGAAGACTGGGATTTTGGCAATAAGTCCAGTTCCCTTTTAGCGCCTCATGAAAATATTAAGCAGATTTTTCCTTGGTTGGAGTTTTCTGAAAAAATTAAAGTCCCAGTAAATACACTTGAAAATTTCTGCGCTCAGCATGGAGTGCAGAAAATAGATTTTATTCACCTTGATGTGCAGGGGGCGGAGTTGAAGGTGCTGCTCGGTGCGGGTGATAATATTAAGAAAATTAATGTGGTTTGGATGGAAGTCGAAAATATTCCACTCTATGAAGGACAGCCTTTAAAGCAGGATGTGGAAAATTTCATGCGTAAGCATGGATTTGTGAAAGTGGTGGATGCGGTTTCCGATCAAGCTGGCGATCAACTTTATGTGAATTTCAAATTTCTTTGGAAGCGCCCTTTGGCTGTCTTGAAGTTTCTTATTAAAAATTTGTTTAAGTGACTACAGTTCCGCCTTTTTGTGTTTGTGTAAAATTTCCGGCGCATTGTTGTAAATCAAACATAATGGTTAGGCGATTGATTTGCCGCATACATCATATAAAGCGGTTAAGTAAAATTGACGAAAGCCCAGCAAGTAACTGATTCTGGAGTTTATGGTTATAACTAACGGCAGGCAGTAATGACGAAAACGAATATGAGTTTTATTGTTTTTAAGCAGTACCGCATAACTTGCTATGAACAATTCTTCTTGCCGCTAATTTTGCAGATTTTCGCGGAATTCTTGTATCTTCTCAATAACTTGGGGAGGCCGCACACCGTCCCGAAGGTTTGAGCGGCTCAACTAGGCTTTTCGAGGAAACCTTCGGGACGTTTCCCCTTCTTTTTGAGATGATACGAATTCTTAGTTCAATTCGCAGCTAAAGTTTGAGGACGGACGATAATCAAATAGCAAGTATGCTCCATTGCGTTTTTAAATAAATATCATTTTGAGGAATTGTCCATGAGTGCGCCATTATGAAAAATTTATATGTGAAGTTAAAATACAATAGAATTCAAAACTATTTAAAAGAGAAAAAAAGAAATTTTATGTTTCAGGTCGTTTTGCGCCTTGTGGAAACATATATGACCGAGTATCCCAGGGAATTTTGGGATTTACTGTTGATGGCGTATTCCCAAAAAACAAGCACAATTGGAACTCATAACCTTTCAACCCGCGAAAAATGGCTTGAAGAAACATTGCTGAAAATTCCGGGCGGTTGCAGTATTTTGGATGCGGGAGCCGGTGAATTGCAATATAAAAAATTTTGCAGTCACTTGGTTTATACAAGTCAGGATTTTGCCCAGTACGATGGGCAGGGTGATGCAAGCGGTCTTCAAATAGGTTCATGGGACAATTCAAAACTGGATATTATTAGTGATATTACGTCCATCCCCAGACCTAATGCCTCTTTCGATTCCGTAATGTGTATTGAAGTTCTGGAGCATGTCCCGCATCCTGTGGCTGCAATAAAGGAAATGGTGCGTATATTAAAGCCGGGCGGGTGGCTGGTGATCACGGCTCCTTTTGCTTCTCTCACCCACTTTTCACCATATCATTTCACAAGTGGCTTTAGCCATTATTTTTATGAATATTGGGCTGCGGAACTTGGGCTGGAGATACTTGATTTACAGGCTAATGGCAATTATTTTGATTATATTGCTCAAGAATTGAATCGGTTGCCTGATATTGCAAGCAAATATGCGGCCATGGAGATAGATAAAGAACAAGTGATTATCAAAGCTTTATTGGGAAAACTGGGCGAATTATCGAAAGCTGATCGGGGATCAACTGAATTACTAACCTATGGATTTCACTTTTTTGCCCGAAAACAGGGTAATGGTGAAAACAAACATTCTGCGAAATGAATTTTTCTTTTCAGAATATTTGTGCGTATTATTACTTTCAGATTATAGCATGGACATTTTCATTAATAAAACCATCATGATGGGAGAGAGGGTTGATATATTATGACAGTCTCTCAAAAAATACCCTCTGAGGGTAATCCTGTTTTAGTCAGTGTTCTCCTGCCTGCCTATAATTGCCCATTTTATATTGGCGAGGCGATCAAGAGTATTCTTGACCAGACTTTTGATAACTTTGAATTTATCATTATAGATGATGGGTCAACAGATGATACTCCTGGAGTGATTCGGATATTCAATGACCCGCGCATCCGCTTTTTTCAGCAGAAAAATCAGGGATTGGCCGCCACGCTTAATCGCGGAATCGAAATTGCTTCCGGAAAATACATCGCACGCATGGACCAGGACGATATCTCCATGCCGGAGCGCCTGGCAAAGCAGGTTCACTACCTTGACGCGCATCCTGAATGCGGCATGGTTGGCACCTGGGCAGATATCTACTTGGAAGAAAAGAAAACTGATAAAGCGCATCGTCATCCATCTGATAATTTTATCCTGCAATACGAATTGCTTTTTAATAACCCTTTCGTGCATAGTTCGATGATGTTGCGCAAATCGGCATTGGAACAGGTTGGCGGATATTCCACCGACCGCGACCGCCAGCCCCCGGAAGATTATGAACTTTGGTCTCGTATTGCCCGCAAGTATGAGGTGGCAAATATTCCCGAAATATTGCATGTTTACCGCGAAATTCCGCGGAGTATGTCACGGACGGGTTTATCTCCCTTTTTGGAACATCTCGTCACAATCAGCGCAGAAAACATCGCTTGGGTGTCCCAGTCTTCCTGCGACGATCCCAGCCCGGTGAATATTGCCGCATTGATCCATAATGCAAAGAACCGAATAATCGGGGAACCGGATTTTCGATCCATGTCCGCAGTTCTTCAAAAAGCTGTGGCGCGTGTTTCACAAAACAATGTCCGCCTGCAACGCGAAGCGGACTACAGAATGGCGCATCTAAAATATGCCTATTTGATCGCAAAACGCCCTGGTATTGGGCATAAATTTGCCTGCCGTGTGCTGAAAGCAAAGAATGAGCTATTAAGAATGTTGAGAAATTAAGGAAACCCAATTGAATGAAGTGTTTGATCATTGGCGGCGCTGGTTTTCTAGGTATTCACGTCACTCGGTTATTGGTTGAAACAGGCCGTAGCGTGTATGTGTTGGGACGTAATCCTGTTCCAGCGCGTGTGTTGCCGCGACAGGCAACCTATGTAACCGGAGACATAAACGATCGCGTATTGTTGCGAACACATCTCGCTGATGCAGGCGAAGTGATTGACCTTGCTTACTCCACTGTGCCTAAAACCAGTTTTGATGATCCTCTAAATGATATTCTTTCCAACCTGCCATCAGGTGTTACATTATTGCAGGAAGCAGCCCGAAGTGGCAGTCTGAAAAAAATGGTGTTCGTGTCTTCAGGCGGCACTGTTTACGGCAGGACCAATTCGCTCTCGATTGATGAAATGCACCCAACAAATCCCATTTCGCCCTATGGGATCACCAAATTGACCATGGAAAAATACGCGGGCATGTTTGCGCTTTCCGGATTGCCCGTGGCGATTGCGCGGCCGGGAAATGCTTATGGTGAAGAACAAGCCGCATTTACAGGTCAGGGTTTTATTGCAACGGCTATACAATCCATACTCCAAGGAAAAAAAATTGATATATTCGGAAAGCATGGCACAATTCGAGATTATGTGCATACTTTGGATATTGCTCAAGGTATCATGTCAATTTTGGAATATGGAAACTCTGGTGAAGCATACAATATTGGATCGGGGGTCGGGCTAAACAACATGCAAGTAATGGACTTTATCAGACCCTTGGCCATGCAAATTGGATTAAATATTGAACTGAATATCCTGCCGGAAAGAACGTTTGATGTGCCGTTCAATATTCTCAACAGCCAAAAGTTACAGGATATTTCGCGCTGGCGCCCGGAAATATTTTTTGAAGAGGGAATTCAAAGTACCTGGAAGAGTTTTTTATCTCACCACAAGGCAAGGACGTAAAATAAATGAACATCCTTCATACCGTTGAGTTTTATTCCCCCAGCGTGGGTGGAGCTCAGGAAGTAGTAAAGCAAATTTCAGAACTCTTGGTTCAACGAGGGCATCAGGTTACCGTTGCTACAACCAAATTGCCTGAACGTACCGTTTTGGATATTAACGGCGTGCATATTGTTGAGTTTGATATTCACGGCAATGAGGTCCGCGGATTTCAAGGGGAAACCGAGCGCTATCGTGAGTTCCTGCTGAATGGTAATTTCGATATCATGTTGAGTTACGCTGCCCAGGAGTGGACTGCCGACTTGTCCTTTCCCATCCTTGATAAGATCCCATATAAAAAAGTCCTTGTCCCCTGTGGGTTTTCCGGTTTATATTGGCCGGAGTATGTTGAGTATTTTCGTCAACTGCCTGATGTCCTGCGACGTTATGACCATCTGGTTTTTCATGCCGATGATTATCGCGATACAAATTTTGCGCGCCAGCACAATATTCAGAACTGGAGCATTATTCCGAATGGCGCATCTCAAGTTGAGTTTGAGACTGTGGACGAAACTTTCCGTCAGCGTTACGGAGTCGCAGAAGCCGAACCGTTATTTCTGACCGTTGGCAGTCATACAGGCGTAAAAGGACATCGCCTTATGATTGAAACGCTGCGCCAACTTAAAACCGAGCGAGCTACGCTGATTGTCATTGGTAATGTCTTTGCCAAAGGGCATTGGTGGCGAAATTTTGTCCATCCATTGTTGATTTCCATCAAGCGTGGTTTTTTTTCTCGGGCAGGGGATAATCTTAGCTATTTTTCTAAGGTCGTAGAGATACTTTCAAATACCTTATTGGGGGGAATTGGACCCTCGGGTTGTCTTTCTAGTTGTCGAGCGCATGCGCGCTGGATTAACTTGCAAAACGGTCACAAAAAAGTAATCCTACTCGACCCGCCTCGCAAAGATGTGGTTGCGGCTTACCATGCTGCTGATCTGTTTTTGTTTGGTTCTAATATTGAGTATTCTCCACTCGTACTTTACGAAGCCATAGCCTCCCGCACTCCGTTTATTTCTCTTGCTTGCGGCAATGCAGCCGAAATCGCGGACTGGAGTGGTGGCGGAATCATTGCCCCTACTATCCAGAAAGATCAGGGTTTTGTGGATGGTGACCCTGTAGTCTTTGCTCGCTTAGTGGATGAGCTGTTCTCTGATCCATTTCGCCGCCAATCGCTTACTGAAGCTGGTCATAAAGCATGGTTGGAACGCTTTACTTGGGAGAAAATTGTGTTGGAATATGAGGCTCTTTATGAAAGACTTATTTCAGAAAAATGACTGTGTCCATTTCTCGATCGGTACTCAGTATTATCTTGCTTGTTTACGTTTAACCATGGTATTAATCAATTCCATTGATTGAATTGCGCCAATAACCTCTTTTATCAGGAGTAAATAACATGAATCGTCTACGTAATTGGCTGTTTTCAAAAAAGAAAAAACTACAATCTTATACTTCTAATCTGAACCCGGCAACTCGCTCCTTTGCCGAGGCAGATAAATGGATTCTTTCAGAATTTATTCTCCAAAAATTGGTCCCGGTTGTCGGTGTTCATCCTTATCCGTTGGACGAGCTGTTGGCGATGTGTTCAATTTTGGCTTATTTCAAGCCTGATATTATCCTTGAATGGGGCACGCATACCGGTAAAAGTGCGCGAATCTTTTATGAAGCGTCAGCATATCTTAATTTGGGAACAAAAATCCATTCCGTTGATTTGCCCCCTGATAAAGCGCATGTCGAAAATATTCACGAGGCCAGTCAACGTGGTGTGTTTGTACGGGGATTACCTGTGACACTTCACTTGGGTGATGGATTGATGGTTGCCAGGAAAGTGTTGGCTGAAGGAAAACCAAATTTGCCTTTGTTTTTTGTGGACGGTGACCATAGTTACACAAGCGTGCAGAATGAATTAAATGGCATCAAAAGCATGACTCCACGCGCAGTGGTGCTTGCGCATGATACTTTTTTACAGGGAATCGAATCTGGCTACAACTGCGGCCCTTATGAAGCGATAAAGGAGTTTACTTTGCAAAACCAATTACCACTCCAATCCACAATTCTAGGTTTGCCTGGTATGAGCCTTACTTACTGGTTATAGAAAGCGATGAATATCAAAATTATCATGTTCAGTAAAGACCGTGCCATGCAATTGGATGCTGTTTTACGTTCTTTTTTTTTGAACTGCTTGGATGCTGAGGAGCATGCCGTTATTCGTGTGATCTATAAAGTCAGCAATGAACATCATGCGCAGCAATATAAAGTATTATCTCGTTCATATCCACACGTCCAATTTGTTGAGCAGAGGAATTTTCGCCAGGATTTGCTTAAAAATATTAACTTCCACCCATTCGGCTCATTGAAAAGCTTTTTATATAATAGGTTAGTGGAAATTAGCTCAATTGGGTTCCCATATGATTCGCGCGCCAATATTATTATGCGACGCTTTCTGGATGCTCCAAAGATATGTATTCTGAAGATGTTGTTACCAAAAGCTGGACCCGAATCTGGGGTGTTGTTTCTTGTCGACGATAATATTTTTGTGCGAAAATTTCTTTTGGCAAATGTGATCCATGCTTTGGTGAAAAGCCCTAAAACGATTGGCTTTTCACTGAGACTTGGGAGAAATACACAATATTGCTACTCAATGAGACAACATCAGTCCTTGCCGGAATTCGAGCTTTTTTTACCAAATATATTGAAATATAACTGGACTGGCGCCGAATTCGATTTTGCCTATCCATTGGAAATATCCAGTTCTTTATATTTGGTAAGTGTTATAGCCCCTTTGCTCATGGCCTCGTCGTTCAGAAACCCCAACGAACTCGAAGCCAAAATTGCGGATCGAAGCTCTATCTTTATAAACCAATACCCTGAGTTATTGTGTTTTGATCAATCGGTGGCATTTTGCAACCCAATTAATATTGTCCAGTCAGTTTATGAAAATCGAGCGGGTGAAAAGGCCGGTTTGTCCGCTGATCACTTGGCGGAATTGTTCATGAAAGGAAAGCGTGTAAATATCCGTTCATTTGAGGGGTTTACTCCTAATGCTTGTCATGAGGAGGTTGAATTAACCTTTGAGGATAGACTCTAATAATTTTCGGAAAGCAAATGCGCATTCTTTTTATAGCACAAGCGGTCAGCATCCATACAGCCCGTTGGATTAACCAGTTGAAAGGTCAAGGGTGGGACATTCATCTTTTTGATATGCGCGGCAGTTTTCCAAACCCGGAACTTCATGGAATTACTGAATATTCACTTTTGTTTCCACGCAAAATACATTCCTCCAAGCCTGTTTCATATGGGATCCCATTTTTCTTGAAATACGGATTGGATCCATTTCCCTTATCACTATTGGGTTTTTTTACCCGCCGTATTTTTCGAAAACGTGTCAAACAATTGACAAAGGTGATTCAAAAAATCAGGCCAGACGTGATTCATTCCATGGAAATGCAGGTGGAAAGTTATCCTTTGCTCGAAGTGCTTGAAATATTTGGAGGAAAATTGCCCGCCCCGTGGATGTTAACTACATGGGGTAGTGACATTTATCATTTCAGGCAGTTCCCGGAACATTTGGAGAAAATTAAGAAAGTGCTTGCCAACTGTGATTACCTAATCCCGGATTGTGTCCGAGACGAAGTTCTTGCGCGTGAACTTGGTTTCTCAGGTTTGGTTCCAATGATCCTGCCGGGAGCAGGGGGATATCTTGTCTCTGAAATGAGGTCTTTTATAAAGGAGAGTCGTGTTTCAAACAGGCGTTTGGTCATGCTTAAGGGATATCAAGGTTGGGCGGGACGGGCAAAAAATGCACTTGAAGCGATGGAGGACTGCGCTGATGTTTTGAATGGATACGAGATAGTCATTTATTTAACTTCACCACCCTTGTTGGAAAAAGTAAAATCCATGCAAAGAAGAGGCAAACTTAATATCAAAGTATTACCCCGCATTCCACATCGGGAAATGTTAGAGTTGTTTGGGCGGGCGCGTATTGCCATTGGAATCAACCAAACTGATGGGATTCCAAATGCTATGCTGGAAGCGATGACCATGGGAGCCTTTCCAATTCAATCGGACACTGAGTCGACGGCTGAGTGGATTACGAACGGAGTCAATGGCTTGCTGGTTGACCCTGAAGACCCGTCGGATATTGCGTATGCCATCCGTAAAGCTGTAAGTGATGATATGCTTGTGGACATGGCGGCAGAAATTAATGCAGAATTGGTTTTCCAAAAGCTGGATGCTTCTATTGTGAAACCTAAAGTAATTGAGATGTATAAAGCTATAGCATATGATGCTAATCAATAAACACCTGTTGGAAGCCTAATGAACCAGTATATCGATTTTTTTTCAGTCTCTGTTGTTATAACGGCATATAATGCGGAAAAATGGATAGGCATAACAATTGACAGTATTCTTGCTCAAACTTACCCAGTGTTAGAAGTGATTGTGGTTGATGATGGCTCTACGGACCATACTGCTTGGATAGTCCAATCTTATGGCAATAATGTAAAACATGTTTATCAGGAGAATTTTGGGCAGCCTGTTGCCCGAAATTCTGGCATTCGGATGTCCAAAGGTGATTTTATTGCATTCGTGGATGCTGATGATTACTGGCATCCAGAAAAACTTGAAAAGCAGATTAATTTGATACGATCACAGGGTTGTGTTTGGGTGGTATGCGATACCGAATGGATAAATGCCAATGGCGAGAAGATGGAATTGCCAAGTCCGCCTATTAAAGAAGGAGATGTTTTAGAGGCACTATTGATGAGCAACTTCATTATCTCGGCCACTCCGCTTGTTCGTCGGGATGTGTTTGATCAGGTTGGCTGTTTTAATGAAGACCCGGGAGCGCGTATAGGTGAGGATTGGGATATGTGGCTGCGCATTGCAGCCTGCTATCCATTGGGCGTGGTATATGAAAATCTGACTTATGTGCGAGTCCATGCATCCAGTATGTTATCGGTTACATCTATGAATGAGAAGATCCAAGGTCTGGAAGGTGTTGTAATGCGTGCAGTGAATATGGAACCCGATAGACTGAAACCGTTCAAGCGCCATGCGTTGTCCAATATATACTATCGCGCAGGTGTGCAATTGATGAAACAAAATAAATATGGGCAGGCTCGGGAGTATTTTTTTCGAGAATTACAATGCCGTCCATTGAAAATCGAATCCTGGATATATCTGTTTATGTCAATGTCAGGATATGGCATTTCAAAAACGCTGATTAAATTTAAACGCTTGTTGTGGAAATCCCTCTGGTGATTCAAGAAAACATGAAACCCATATCTGATAAAAAAATCGAGGTTTCAATTGTTATCCCCACC
>DYOB01000069.1 GCA_020720765.1 Borreliella garinii | reverse complement strand
GCGTGCTCTTCTTCATAATCCGGCTATCGGGGTCGGTCATATTGGATTGTGCACCAGGGTCGGATTGAAAACTCACCAAGGGTACAAATTCGGCCACCTCGACGCTTTTATATCGTGTCGCCATGGGCAACAAAGTATCACACAGTTCAACCTCAAGTAAATTCCTGCGGTCTCAAGCGCAGCAGGCCCTTAAGTCTTTTCAACCTTTTAAATCTATGGTATGAATACTTTATGGTTGTACTAGCACAGCAAACAGTAACAGAACTTCTCGAACGCATCACTGTTCTAGATGGAGTAGAATCAATTCTCCGTTTACCCATTCTTCCCTCCGAGTATAAAGAGGCGCTTTTTAACCTAAAACTCGATGTCTTTGTAAAAAATTCCTTACCTGATTGGGAAACTCGGAGAAAGCTTCTTCCGGAGGCCCGTTTTTTTGAAGCTTCTCGGCGTAAACCAAAAGATAGGTTTTTCTGGCAAAATATACCTATCCATATTGAATACAAACTTTGTTCTGAATGGGAATACCTGTTAAAACTTATTGAAAATTCTGAATCACACTGGGATGGAAGTACCTATCCTTTTTTTAGGGTTGCCGAGGGGATAATTCTAAAAGAAGAAACAAGCTGGATCCACACCCAAAAAGAACGTCTTCTCAACCTTTCAGAGTCATTTTTTATCAAGCATCAGAATAATATCCGTGATCGTCTTGAACACCTGACTTCGGATTTAGCCATGAGTGTTTTTGCAAAAGATAAGCTGATGTTTCATATGACGCTCGGTCTTTTTCTTGAAACTCTTGTTGAATCCTATTTTACCTCAAATGAAAATTTTATGCCCCCTTTTGATCAAGCGCTGATAAGATTGAAGGAACTTGAGTATTTGCCCGAAAGCGCCCTGGGTTACATCGATGTGCTTACAAGAACGGATGTTGATCTTGAAAGGCGTCTGGAGGTGGCACGAAAAGCCGCCAAGAGTATCAGCTGATTTAATAGGCTACAGGTTTCGGATCCAACTCCCTCCACAAATACCACGTAGCTATTGTCCGGAAAGGGCGCCAGAGTTTCTCTGCATGGGTTTCTGCTTGCATTGCTAATTTTTTTCTGTCGGAAATATCTGCTCCATAACACCGCGCGTAGGCCTTTAACAGACCTATATCATCCAAGGGTAAAATATCCAGACGGCCTAGGTGGAAAATAAGAAACATTTGGGCAGTCCATCTACCTATTCCGTGGAGTTCACTTAATACTTGGATCAATTTCTCATCCTCAAATTCCCGCCATGAGTTTTCGGAAAAAGGGCCATCATCAAACGCTTTACATAACCCCTGAACATATTCAACCTTTCTTGAAGATAAACCGCAGCTTTTTAGATCCGCAGGATTAGCTTTTTCTACCTGTAGGATATTGAGTTGTTTTAAGTGTTTACCAGGGAAACGCTGTACAAGTCTTTCCCAGATAGCGGCGGCGGCAGTCACGGAAATCTGCTGACCAATTATTGCATTTGCCAATGTTGTAAATGCGTCGCTGCTGGGTTGAAGGCGTTCTGTTTTATGCCGCTCGATAAGTATCCCGAGGGTTTGATCGCATCCGGATAATTCCTTTGCGGCGCTTTGCCAATCTGAATGAAAAGATTCAGAGGTTGTCAAAGAATGTGTCTCAGAATCATAAAGACCGATGTACCTGAAAAAATGCTTAAAAAAGTATTCCGAATTGTAAGGTGGAAAAGTAGTGTTACGGCTACACCGGTTAGGGCGGGGAGGCCGTAAGGTGTTGATGTCCATTCCATATCTTTAACGCTATAAACAACGAGGATAACTGTCATCAAAGGCGGTAGATAATTCTGCAGGTAGTTAAGGAGCGGGGGCAATATTTTATTTCTAAAAAAAAGAAAAGGGACCGCACGGGTAAATACTGTGACTGCAGCCATTACAAGGATAACTAGGAAATCGGTGCTATTCTTCAACGGGTAACCGTCCTTTCACCAATAGAAGTGCAAGAAAACCGGATGCAATTGAAGGTAGCAACATACCTGATGGGCCAAGAAATACAAGACTTAAAACTGAAACCGCCAGACCAATAAAAAACGGCATTTTTTTCTTGTGTTGTTGCCATTGTTCTGCTACTAAAACCGTAAAAAGTGCAGTGAGAGCAAAATCTATGCCCTCAAGCGGGAAGGGGATCATCGAACCTGCGAGTGCACCAATGACTGTACCCAGGCACCAGTAGGATTGGTCAAGCAGGGAAATTAAAAAGTAGACTTTACGGGGTTCCAGATTTTTTGGGATCACAAGGCCAGCATTGAGAGCGTAAGTTTCATCCGTTAGGGCAAAAACGAGGTAGGGCTTGAAAACTCCTGCAGATTTGTATTTTTCTAGAAGGCTTAACCCATAAACCATATGGCGGGCATTGAGAAGAAAAGTTAAACCTGCCACTTCTGCAAGACCGGCACCTTGGGTAAGAAATCCTACTGAAAGGTATTGAGCGGCACCGGCGAAAACAAGAAGGGACATAAGTAGCGCAAACCACCAGGAGTAACCGGCTTGCTGGATAAGAAGTCCGAACCCTACCCCGATAACCAAATATCCTACAAGAACTGGGATTGTTGAACGCAGTGCAAAACGAAATTCTGGCATGTGGTGCGATTATATCTGTTTTCACCTCCTTGACAATATCCGTACTTCGTGGAAGCTCAGGCTATGAGTGAAATCGTGGATAATCTCCTTCATCCGGAAGCAATTGTTCTAAAGGCTCTCTTAACGAGGGAAGGACGCCGTCAATATGGAAAGATGATCGTGGATGATGAAGAAAATATACTTCAAGCCCAAGCATCGGGTTTGATCTTGGAAACTGTCTATTTTGCCGGTGAAGAACCATTGGGTGAGGGATTTCTAAAAGCCATAGAAAAGGTGGAATTAAGGGAAATTGCTTGGCGTACTAGCAAGAAGATTTTCGAAAATGATAAAACTTCAAGGGTTTTGGCAATAGTTCAAATTCCGAAGACGGCTACATTGGGTGAACTTTTTGAAACAGGAAAAGACATTGTCTTGCTGGAAGAATTAAGTATCGCAGGAAATATCGGTGCGATAATCCGAACCTCCCTGGCCTTTGGCGCTGGGGGTATGATACTGGCAGGGGAAGATTACGACCTCACCGACAGAAGGATCATCCGCTCAAGCAGGGGCTATGTTTTTTCCTTGCCTGTAGTTTGTACGCCCTTAGTGGAAGTTATTGAACACCTGAAAAAAAGTTCATATGCTCTCGCAATAGCCTCCCCTCGTGGAGGTATTGATGTCGACGACTTTGCTCATTTTACTAATTCTCTTGTGCTTGCACTAGGAAGTGAGAAGGGCGGAACGAGCAAGGAGCTTGAGTCCGCCGCAAAAATAAAAGTCAACATCGGTATGGATTCCAGGGTAGAGTCGCTGAACGTTTCTGTATCCGCCGGAATTCTCTTGCATGCAAGGGCTTCTAGGGATAAGTTAAAATCATGAATATACCAGCGGCCCAGGAGGCCTTCGGCAAACTCCTTGAAATTATTGTCAGGTTAAGATCTCCGGGGGGTTGCCCATGGGACCGGGAGCAAACCCCCATGACCCTTAGAAGTACCTTCACTGAAGAGACCTACGAGCTTATACACGCCATTCAGGAAAATGATCAGGCAGGCATGCGGGAAGAGCTGGGGGATGTTTTTCTGAACGCTTCGATGATAGGGGAAATGAAAGAATCCGATGGTTCATTCACACTTGAACAATCTCTTTATGAAATCTGTGAAAAACTTATCCGGCGCCACCCCCATGTTTTCGGGTCATCCACTGCTGATACCGCCGAGGCCGTTCTGGTGCAATGGGAAGAAATAAAAGCCTTAGAGAAAAAGGGGCAGCCTCCTCAGTCGCTTCTTCATAAAGCAGGACGGTCACTCCCCCCCTTGGAAAAATCCCAGGAAATTCAGAAGAAGGCTGCCAAAGTTGGTTTTGATTGGCCTGATGCAAACGGAGTAGTTGAAAAAATCCGTGAAGAACTCGATGAGGTTCTGGTGGAGATGGAAACAGGAAATACTGAAAAACTTGAAGCAGAGATAGGCGATCTACTCTTCGCAGTTGTGAACCTTGCCCGATTTTCCGGCATCAATGCAAGCCTCGCCCTGAACACCTCGGTAGAAAAGTTTAAAAAGCGGTTTTTGTTCATAGAACAGGAAATGGCAAAAATTGGGTTGCCCCTGGGATCAGAAAACCTTCACCTGATGGAAAAGCTCTGGAACCAGGCAAAAAGAAACGAGGCGCCCACTACTTGAAACGGTTCCGATCCTGGGATCTGCTCCCTATCGTTTTAACATTGCTGCTCACGGGTTTTTTATTCTGGTTCGGGAGCAGAGAACTTCAAGGCGAAAAGCGGGTAGAAATCCAAACAGCGGATGGTGTATTTACCTACCCGATAGAGACCGACAGGTACTTCGACGCTCAAGGGCCGCTCGGCGTCTCCCGTGTGAGTATCCAGGAGGGGAATGTCTGGTTCGAATCCAGCCCCTGCACCAATCAACTTTGTGTGCAAATGGGGCATAAGCATGTTCCAGGGGACTGGGCAGCCTGCCTGCCTAACAGGGTCTTTGTCAGAATCATCGGACGGGGTGAGGCTTTAGATGCTATCAGTCAATAAGACCGAAACGCGCACACGCATCCTTGCGTTTCTCGGGGCTCTCGGGCTTTTTTTTGCAGCAATCGAGTATATGCTTCCGAAGCCCGTTCCTTTTATACGATTGGGTATATCCAACATTCCCATCGTTTTAACCCTCGATATTCTTAAACCGAGGGAACTCTTTTTACTTGCACTAGTGAAAATTATCGGGCAGGGAATCCTCAACGGAACCCTTGCCAGTTACGTCATTCTTTTCTCTGCGACTGGAACCCTGCTATCCCTCATGGGTATGCTTGCTGCCCGAAAAATATGGGGCACAAGAATAAGTCTCTTAGGTTTAAGCCTATGGGGTGCATTTTTCAGTAATATTTCCCAGCTTCTCTTAAGCGTATTTTTGTTGTTTGGTCCGAATTCCTGGATAATCGGTCCGGTTATCCTTTTAACAGGGTTGGTAACGGGCCTACTAGTGGGTATTTTTTCCGACATCTTCTCGAGAAAATCTGTATGGTTTAAAGAGCTGAAAAATGTCCTCACGAGTTGATATTGTCGAACATTTTATCGGTCCGAGATTGCGGCTGCTTTGGGTCCTCGGGTTGCTCGGAGCAATTATTGTCAGTCGAACTTGGTTGACCACTGCGGCCTTGGTTCTGGAGTTCTATACTCTTGCATTTTTAGCGGGCAAGCGCATCCAGATCCTCTATTTTACCGGGCTACTCGCTAGTATTGTCCTGTTTTCTCTACTCAATCCATTTGGAAGGGTTCTCGTAAATATCGGTCCCTGGCCCATAACTCTAGGGGCTCTCGAAGAAGGCCTGAGCCGGGGTTTGCGGCTAGTTGGAATGGTTTTTCTCAGTGTCGCTGGAATCCATCGTGCATTAAGGCTCCCCGGCCGGTTTGGTGTTTTTTTCTCCGAGGTTTTGGGATTTTATGATAGGCTTCTTGAAAGCAGGAAAAAGGTTCGTCTGAATAATTGGGTGGAATCAGTTGATGGAATATTGACTGAAACTTTCCCGCTTCCTAACGGGCCGGAATACGTTCAGGAGAGCCCTACCCAGCATAAAGCTGGTATAATCCGCCCACTTCTTTTTTTTGGTTCCACCTGGGGGTTCACCGCTTTTCTGATGATCATTCTTCCCCTTCATCCCGTTTGACTTCTACCAGGCTGAAAAGTTTATCACCTCGCCGGACCTTTCGGTCGACCAGGAAGGTGACTAAACTCCCCTGTTCGGCGGAGTCCACTTCGATTCCATTAACCCGTAATTCCTTTGGTGTCATCGTTAAGGCACCCGTTGTTGGTCCGGTTATCAGCACTTCTTGTGACCCTGGTAAATTTGAGGCATCAAGCCGGAATTCTGCCGCGCCCACCCTCGGGTAGGAATTAGTACAGACACCAGAGAGCACCCTGCGTTTCGTTGAGGAGGAGCCGTATTTACCGCTCCATTCACCCAAACGCTGTCCGAGGTAGTAACCATCCCAAAAACCACGGTTAAAAACGGAGCCAAGTCTTCTGTCCCATTCAGAAACCCTCTCGGCGGTGAAATTTCCTTCGAGAACTGAAGAAGCTGCTTCTTTGTAGCAAGCCACGGTTTCGCTGACATATTCAGGTTTGCGACCTCGGCCTTCGATTTTTAATACATTGACACCCGCATAGAGGATTCGGTCCAGGAAATGGATAGTTTTCAAGTCTTTAGGTGACATCAAAAATTCATTGTCCACGGTCAGTTCTTCACCGGTTTCGAGGTCGCGAAGGCCGTAGCCTCGACGGCAAGCCTGGAGGCACTCACCTCTATTGGCAGAGGTATTATACTGATGGAGACTCAGGTGGCATTTTCCCGAAACGGCCATACAGAGGGCACCATGAACAAAGATTTCCAGCCGGAGCAAATTTCCGGAAGGACCGCAAATTTTATCTTGAAGGATGGTTTGGTGCAGGGCTTTTACCTGAGTTAAATTGAGTTCCCTTGCGAGCACTGCGACGTCACCCCATTGTGAAAAAAAGGAGAGAGACTCACGGTTTGAAATATTAAGCTGGGTGGAGAGGTGGATCTTCAGTCCGAGGTCCGCAGCCTGTTTTAACGCAGCAAGGTCGCTGACAATGACAGCATCAACACCAGAATCTTTTGCGGTTTTCAGGGTTTCCTTAAGAGTATTCATATCGGCATCATAGATTATGGTATTCAGGGTCAAATAAGATTTAACTCCTGCCGCTTTCGCCAATCCTACCAATTTCCGAACATCGGGCAGAGAAAAATTCGCGGAACTCATATTACGCATGTTGAGACCGCCAGCACCGAAGTAGACGGAATCCGCACCGGCGCGGATAGCGGCTGAAAAGCTTTCCCATGAACCGGCAGGTGCCATGATTTCCACTTGAGGAGGTTTATCAATCATATATGGAAGTATATCCAGCGGTAGGTTTTTGATCTTGTTTTTATGAGAGAAAAAACCCGGCGTAAACCGGGTTTTTCTATGTTCGGGTTTTTATCTGCCAGTATTGATGATCTTAATGCGATCGTCGTCGAAAAGGGCAGGGTCAATGGAAGGAACACGGGCAAGGTAAGCGATAACAAAATCGCGCTGGAATTGGCTAGTCTCAAAGAAACCTTCGCGGGCGTTTTTGAGGATGTTATATCCGTCACCTCCGACCATCATAAAACTATTGGAGGCGATGGTGTAGATTTTGCCCGCTTCCAGGGGTTCGCCCCCAACGGTGATATCTGTCACTCGGCGGTTACCGATGTCCAGTGTGAAGGTCATTCCCGAAACCTGGAGAAAGGCACCGTTAGGACCGTCGAATTGAGTCGTATAATTCTGAATTGCTATGGGAAGGGCAGTTTCTTCCAAGACGGCCTTTAACTGCGTTCCCGTAAGGTTGACAAGTTGAACAGTATTATCAAATGGAAGAACCGTGTAGATGGTGTTCTTTGTAATGTCGCCAGCTGCTATACCTGCGCGGATTCCTCCCCCGTTCTGAAGGAAAACATCCACATTTCTACCGGAGTACCGGGCTGCCTCATGGCGCATTGCATCGTTCAGAAAATTTGTAAGTGGAATATCATCGCGCCTTTGTGCCCTGGTAAGGCCACTTGAAGTAACCTCGTTCATGTCAGAACTGACGGTACCGAGTTTTTGGGCCATAATCACAGCAACTTGATCGTTGAACCTTTTAAGCTCTCCGGCTAGTCCGGGATCGGGGGTGATTTTACCAAAAAGGTAGTCGTATTGCTTGTCTCGGATTGTGACGACTTCACCTACGGGGGTGTAGCCGGGTTTAACTTCTATACTGACATTGATACCTACGGGTGAGGCGTTAAGTCTTGTGACTTTTCCATCTGTAACATCTATATCCACACGGCCCATAAAAAGACCCCACTGGTAACTGTGGAAGATGGGAGTTCCATTTACGATTTCGGCCTTATCCATAAAACTGTGGGTATGTCCGCCGAGGATAAGGTCGATACCCGTGACATTTTGGGCGAGTACCCTGTCACGGTCCAGACCAAGGTGGCTTACACAGATAACAAGGTCTGCCATTTTTTTAAGCTCTGGGACCAGGCGAGCAGCTACCTCGGATGGGTCAAGAAAATCGTAGTTCGCAACATTGTCTGGGATGGTCGTCGTAGGAGTTTCAGTTGTAGTCAACCCGAAAACTGCCACAGTAATTCCAGAAGGGCGTCTAAGAAGCACATAGGGAGTAAAAGCGGGGCGGCGGCTGGCTTTTTCGACGATATTGGCGCTGAGAAAGGGGAACTTTACTTCTGATTTACGACGATTCAGGTTTTCAAGTGCAAAATCGAATTCATGGTTTCCGATAGCCATTGCGTCGTAACCTATGAAATTCATAGCCATGAAATCGGGTTCGGCTTGGAAGTAGTTGGAAGTAACCCTTCCTGTCATAACGTCGCCAGAATCCAGTACAAGAACGTTGGGTCTTTCGGTACGGATTTTATTGACGTAAGCCATGCGCGCTGGCAAACCGCCGGCGTCGTTAAAGGAGTAGGTGCGTGCGCCAAGCTGGGCAGCGGGTGCGCTCACCGCCAACGGCGTACCGTGGGTGTCGCTGGTATGAAGGATTGTGAGACTGAATGTTTTTGGGCCTGTAGGGGCCGGTGTAGCACACGAACTTAGTACTAGAAACAGTGAAGCAAAAACGGCAGAAAATATTTTAAGCCGAGTTTTCATAAAATTCTCCTTGTATTGTGATGCTTTATTTTGAGCACAGAAGGTTAGGTCTTTGTGAGAATTGCGTCAATGCTTGGTTTTTTTTTATAAAATGATGACAATACCTTATGAGGATCTTACCCAAAACACTAAAACATCTCGTTGAAAAACTTTTGATTGCCTTAGGCATCCTCGAGAACGACGCTGAAAAAGTATCGGAGGTCTATGTCCGGGCAAGCCGTCGTGGTGTTGGACATCACGATATTTCATATCTTCCCCAACGTCTTGATTGGTTGAAATCGGGAAAGATTTCTTCAGATAACAGAATTAAACTCATTTCAGATTTGCCCTCGGCTAAAATATTTGAAGCAGGAAATTCTCTGGGGGAATTGGTCTGCCAAAAGCTCACCCAAGAAGCAGGAGAGCTTGCACTCATTAATGGAATCGGTATTGCATCGGCGAGAAATTCCAACCATTTTTTGGCCGCCGAACCCTACGTGGAAATTCTTGCCGAAAAAGGTTTAATGGGCCTTATCTGGAGCAACACCGACCCCTGCATGTCTGGTCCTTCGGGAAAATCTCTCGTTATCGGCAATAATCCCATGGGCTTCGGTTCTCCTTCCTTTAACACCCCCTTTCTTCTCGATATTTGCATGGCATACGCCAGCCTTGGGACCTTAAAAAAACTTAGTTCAGGTAAGGTGCCCAATCATTGGGGGCGGGATGCCTTCGGTCAACCCGCCTTGTCCGCCCCTGCGATTCTTGAGGGAGGGGTTACGCACCCCATAGGTGGTCATAAGGGTTATTCATTAGCCTTAATGCATGAGTTTCTCACAGCGGGCCTTACTGGCGGCAGGTGGGGTGCAGAGTCCGAACCTCTTTCCGGAGGAATAGGAAACCACAGCCAAACCGTGGTTGCCATAAAATTGCCCTTCGGAGCTGAAGATTTATCTTTACGAGCGAAGAATCTCGACGCTGTTCTCAAACAAAGGGATTCGTCTCTGAGATTTCCGGGAAGTGTTTCAACACTCGAAGGCCGGACAGCGGAGAAGGAAGGTATCGAAATAACTGAAGAAACCCGCCGGAGTTTGGATGAATGGTGCAAAACCCTTGGAGTTCTATTTCCCGAGGGGCAGTAGAAGGGGTTTTAATTCTTCTAAGGTAGGACCAATCACGACAGATAGTTTGTTCTTGTTCTGCAGAGCTTTGAGGTTGGCGGGAAGTTCAGGTTCGCTTCCAGTGGCCTTTTGAACCACTTCTAAAAACTTTGCCGGGTGGGCAGTTGCGAGAACGACTTGGGTTCCTGGGTCGCCCGAGTGTTTCAACTTCAATTTTCTTGCCGCAGTGATGCCTACAGCCGTATGGGGGCATATATCCATCTTTCGGGAATGGTAAACTTCTCTCATCGTTTCTAGGGTTTCCAAATCGGTGACAGAATCCCCGGAGATCAAGGCTCCCATAAGCTGATGATTCTTCTGAAAAAGATTTTCAAGCCTTTCAAAGTTGGAGGGGTTACCGACATCCATCGCATTGGAATAGGTTGTTACAGAGGGGCGGGGCTGGAAGTAACCGCTTGAGAGATAGTCGGGTACCACTTTATTCGAGTTAGTAACAGCGAGGAAGTGGCTAACGGGTAAGCCCCATTTCCAGGCATAAACCCCTGCGGTTAGATTTCCAAAATTTCCGCTAGGAACTGTGAAAATCAGCTCATCCTCCAACTCATCTCGAAGCTGGGTGAAAGCCCAAATATAATAAAGAGATTGGGGGAGCAGCCTTCCAAGGTTGATGGAGTTAGCACTAGTCAGGGGGAGGTTTCGAAGGTCGGGGGAAAGAAATGCCTCTTTGACCATTTTTTGGCAATCGTCAAAACTTCCAATAACCTCGGCTGCATAAACGTTGCCGCCAAGCGTTGTGAGTTGTTTTTCCTGGAGCGGGCTGACTCGTCCCGATGGATAAAGAACGACGACATCGACATTCGGTTTACCGAAAAAAGCCTGGGCTACGGCACTGCCTGTATCACCGCTGGTGGCCGTAAGAATGATGGATCGTTTATTGTCTTCTTTTAGAAAGATTGACATAGCCGAGGCGAGAAAAGACGCTCCGAAATCTTTAAAGGCCGAACTTGGGCCATGAAAGAGCTCGAGTATTTTTATACCTTTTTCTAAGTCCACGAGCCGTGGCTCAAAAGGGAAGGCATCCTTTGCAATCTGCTGTATTTGACTGGTTGTTGCCTCATCGCCAAGTAAATGCATAAGAACTTTTTGTGCCAGTACTGAGAAAGGTTCATCCTTCTTCAGCGTCAAAAAAAAGTCACGGAGGTCGTTGAATTCCTCCGGAATATAAAGACCGCCATCAGGAGCCAGCCCCTGAAAAAGTGCGTCGCGGAAGGTTACCTGGTTTTCAAGGTTTCGCGTAGAAACGACTTTCATTTTTCTTCTCCAAAAAATTCTTTGTAAAGGCTAACTACGGTTTTTGCTGCGTCTTCTTTTTTAACGGCGAAACTGATATTCCGTTCTGATGACCCTTGGGCAATGGTGAGAATGTTTGCACCTGCTTTTCCGGCCGATCCGAAAACCCTTCCGCTAAGCCCTGGCATGCCCCGCATATTCTCACCTATCACGGCTATGATTTCACAGGGTTGCAGGATTTCAATTGGACGGATTTGTCCGCGTTTTAGCTCACCGGATAATTCGTGCTCAAGGGAGATTAATGCCGAAGAAACCTCCAGCTCGCGGATTGCTATGCAAATACTGTGCTCGGAACTGGCCTGGCTTATCATGATGACGTTTACGTGGGCCTGTGAAAGTGCGCTGAATACTCGGGAAGCAAAACCGGGGATACCCACCATTCCGCCTCCTTCTATGTTGAGGAGGGTGACATCAGGTATGCTTGAGATGCCGGTTATATTTGACTGCCCAGTAGGGGCCGTAGGAGTGATAAGGGTGCCCGGTTCTTCAGGTTTATGGATATTTCTGATTGATAAGGGTATTCCTGCTTGTGATAAAGGAATCAAAGTGTAGGGGTGGAGAATATTTGAACCAAAAAAGGCCATTTCCATGGCTTCCTCCACACTCATTCTCGTGATATGCCGGCTACCCGGTATAATACTTGGATGAGCCCTTGGGATTCCATCGGTATCAGTCCAGATGATCATAGCCTCGGCCGTAAGAGCCCACGCAAAAAGGCTTGCGGAATAATCACTCCCGTTGATCCCAAGGGTGGTGAGAACGCCTTTTGAAGTCGTAGCTGAATTGCCTGTTATTAGAATGTTGCCCGAGGCAGTCTTGGACCATTCTTTTATAGCCTGTCCGGTTGTCTCAAAATTTACTTCCGGAAAAGGGGATGCTGGTTTAGCTTGTATGATCCCAGTGGAGGGATCGAGGATTTGGGAATCTACCCCATGGGTTTCAAGAAGTGCTTTGAGTATCAAGGTGCTTAGTCGGGATCCAAAACTTACGATTAAATCCATCGTTCTCGCAGTACACTCTTTAACAAGTGAAATACCGAATAATAAATCATGAAGTTCCAGGAGAACTTCCAAAAGTTTTTGGTGGGCATTATGGCTGGCGGTCACAAGTTCGGATAAAATATTCGTGTGAACTTGGGAAAATTCATCCCAACTCTTCTCAGGGAATCCTTTCTGTGCACTGACAGCTAATTGACCCAAGGCTTCATACTGTCCGTTCAAAGCCGAAATAACGAAAAGTGAGTAGGGAGTAATGTTTCTCCCCGAAATCAACGCTGAAATACGTTTGAAATCCGAAGAGCTGTCAAGCAGCGAACTACTGATTTTATGAACAACCATACTCTTTTATAAGGTACAACGGGAAGGTAATCTAGGGCATCGCATTCATAAATCCTGGATTTCTTTTTCATCCAGCCCGGTGAAATCAGAGATATCCGACATTGAAACACCCCTGCCTTTTCCATTGACAACCATTG
>DYOB01000068.1 GCA_020720765.1 Borreliella garinii | reverse complement strand
CACACAGTTCAACCTCATGTAAATTCCTGCGGTCTCAAGCGCAACAGGCTCCTAGCTTGAATTCTTCGTAGAGTCGCTGTATAATCTTAATAAAGATCCGTTAAAGGGTCTTTAAGGAGTTCCTCTATGACACACCTGGTATTTACTAACAACATCATTCCTTTGGCCGATTTTAAGGCCAGAGCGTCGGAAGTGCTCAATGCGCAGAAGGAACATAAGGAACCAGTAGTCATCACCCAGAATGGAAAGGCTGCAGCTGTGTTGGTACCTCCGGAGGAATTCGATGACCTCGTTCGGCGTGCTACATTAATAGAGGCTGTAAAAAGAGGGCTAGATGACGCTAATGGCAGCCGCTTGACCGACCAGGTAGAATTCGCAGCCGAACTGGCCGAACGCTATTCCGAGCGCTAATGGGCATAAAGTGGACCGACTCCGCACGGCAAGATCTTATTGAAATTGGTGATTACATCGCCATGCGCTCTGCTACTAATGCAGGGCGCTTTGTAGCAGAGTTGTTCGAGCGGACGGCCATGCTTGCAGAGGTCCCTGAGGCGGGGAGAATTGTCCCGGAGTTTGGCAATGTAAATATTAGAGAGCTGATTCACAGTAACTATCGGATTGTGTACCGGCTTTTCGAAGAAACAGTCCAAATCATTGCTGTGGTTGAGGGGCACAGACTTCTCAAAACTGGTATTGAAGGTTTGTCGGAAGAGGAAGAATGAAAGAACAAGAAGGAAGGCAAGCAAAGCAGGGAGAGCCTGGGCCCTGTGTCACTCACTTGCGAGGGTTGTGTAGCACCTTCAGGCGCCTGTGGTTAAGAAATTTTTAACCACTATCCCTTCGCATACCCGCAGTTGCATCCTTCTTCTATGAGTTTTTCAGCTTGGAAATCTCATCCCTAATAAGCGCCGCACCCTCGAACTCCAGGTTCTTCGCCATTTCCATCATTTCTTTTTCTAATGCTTTAATCAGTGCGCGTTTCTGCTCAGGCACCAGGAGGTTATAGCGGGTTTTTAACTCCTCTATCGTGCTTGCCTGGAATTGTTTTGCCGTTGGGCTTTCCCTTTCCAGCATATCCTGTTGGGTTTTGATAATAGTTGTAGGCGTAATTCCGTGCCTGAGGTTGTACGCTGCTTGGATTTCCCTGCGCAGTCGTGTTTCCTCGATGGCCTTTGTCATGGCGTCGCTCATCCGGTCAGCGTACATAAGCACCAGACCGTTGCTATTGCGGGCGGCCCTTCCTATGGTCTGGATTAAACTCGTGGCACTTCGAAGGAATCCAATTTTATCCGCGTCTAAGATCGCAACGAGGCTTACTTCCGGGATATCCAAGCCTTCACGGAGAAGGTTGATTCCGACAAGGACATCAAAAACGCCCCTACGGAGGTCCCTGATGATTTCAACCCTTTCGATAGTCTCAATTTCCGAATGGAGGTAGCGCGTTTTTACCCCTAGCCCGAGAAGGTATTCCGTCAGTTTTTCCGCCATTTTTTTCGTGAGGGTGGTCAGCATGACGCGGGCATTGACGGCGACACGTTTCTGAATTTCCGAATACAGGTCTTCCATCTGCCCTTCGCTTGGCCTTACCTGGATCTCGGGGTCGAGAAGTCCCGTCGGGCGGATGACCTGCTCCACCCAATTAAGGCTCTTTTTCGCTTCCTCTTCACCCGGGGTCGCACTGACGTAGATCACTTGATTCAGAAGTCCTTCGAATTCCTGATAATAAAGAGGTCGGTTGTCGAGGGCGCTGGGAAGCCTGAAGCCAAAATCCACGAGGGTTGTTTTCCGGCTTCTGTCCCCGTTGTACATCCCCCGGATCTGGCCGAGGCTCACGTGGCTTTCATCGACGAAGAGCAGAAAATCCTTGGGAAAATAATCCAGGAGTACAGCAGGCCTGTCGCCTTCATGGCGCCCCATAAGGTGTCGGCTGTAGTTTTCTATACCCGAGCAATAACCCATCTCGTCCATCATCTCGATGTCGTACTCGGTTCGCGCCTTAATCCTTTCAGCTTCAACAACCTTGCCTGCGTCCAGGAAAGACGCGTAACGGCCTTTGAGTTCATCCCTGATTCTATCCAGGGCGGACTGCATTTGATTTTGAGGCATTACAAAGTGCTTGGCTGGGAAAATCGTGCACTCCTCAAGGTCCTCTAGAACTTCCAGGGTTACTCCATGAACCCTTCGGATCCTTGCAATTTTTCCCCAATCGAGTTCTATCCGGAAAGCCTCTTCCATATAAGCTGGCATGATCTCAAGAACCTCGCCCCTCACCCTGAAGTTACCCCTCTCGAGGATTTGATCGTTGCGTTCGTACTGGAGGTCCACGAGCTGGTGTTTAAAACGTTCAAGGTCCAATTCCTGCCCAGCCTTCATCTGGATCCTCATCTCTATATAGTCTACAGGTGAGCCAAGTCCGTAGATGGCGCTCACCGTCGCGACGACAATCACATCTTTGCGGCTGGCGAGGCTCGTTGTGGCGGCAAGGCGCAACCTGTCTATTTCTTCATTGATAGCCGAGTCTTTTTCAATGTACAGGTCTTTGCTCGGCATGTAGGCTTCGGGTTGGTAATAATCGTAGTAGCTGACAAAATATTCGACCGCGTTATGCGGGAAGAAATCCTTAAACTCCCGGTAGAGCTGGGCCGCCAGGGTTTTATTGTGGCTCATGACCAGGGTCGGCATCTGGACCTGCTCGACTATTTTCGCCATGGTAAAAGTTTTTCCGCTACCGGTTACACCTTTAAGGGTTTGGAATTTAAAACCGTCATGCAAACCTTGCACAAGTTTTTCAATAGCCTGCCCCTGGTCCCCGGCCGGCTGGTAGGGTGATTCGCAATGAAATTTCATTAACTAAAGTCTGAAACCTTTTGGCCTGGGTGAAAGAGTCAGCGTAACCTCGATTTTTTCTTGGGTCCCGCGCATTAAACCTATTCTCAATTGATCGCCGGGTTTGCTTGTTTCAAGGACCGAATAGAGTTCCCCTAGAGTTCTGACCTCTTTTCCAGCCACCGTTTGAATAATGTCCCCGCCGAGGTAGATGGTACTGCGTCCATACCTGACAGCCTGGTCGCGATGACCTCCGCGAATTCCTGCCCTTTGTGCAGCCCCGCCCTGGGTAACCTCGCTGACAAGGATCCCTTGGTTGACAGGAAGCCTAGCAACACGCACCAAGCCTGGAAAAATCTGCACAGGGGTCACATCGATCCACCCCCGCTGGACTTGTCCGTACTGGAGAAGGTCGGGAACGACACGCCGGGCTGTGTTGACGGGTATAGCAAACCCTATCCCTACGCTTCCTCCGGAATTGGAGTAAATCATTGTATTGATTCCAATCATCTCTCCGCGGGAATTCAGAAGCGGACCGCCCGAGTTGCCGGGGTTGATGCTGGCGTCTGTTTGGATCATGCCCTGTATCAGTATTCCGTTCTGGCCTTGCATGGGCCTTCCTAGGGCGCTGACAATCCCCGTGGTCAGAGTTCTGTCAAAACCAAAGGGATTTCCAATAGCGAGGACCTTCTGCCCTACTTTGAGTCCGTCGCTGGTGCCGAGGGAAATAGTTAGAAGTTCTCTATCCCCCGGGTTGAATTTTACGACAGCCATATCGCTTTCCGGGTCGGTTCCGACCACCTCGGCCTCGAACTGTGAACCGTCCGCGAGGTTGATAAAAAATTTTGATGCATTAGCAATGACGTGGTTATTGGTGAGTACATACCCACGTTTATCGATGATGCTTCCGCTTCCCGATCCGCCTTCGGTAGGCACCGGCTCGAGAAACCAATTGTAGCGGACCACCTCGGTCGTGATATTAACAACGGCCTCGTTGAGTTCTTCGTAGATTTTGATGCTGTTGCTTTCGTCCGTGCTTAGAGTTTCAACACCGGTGGTTGTTACTTCCTGGAGCTCAGCTCCTATAGAGGGTGAGGTCTGGAGGTTGAGTTTCTCAAACTCCGAGACAGCAGGATCCGCCTCGCTGATTTCAGCGGGTTTTGGGGACAAAAATATCAGGGAAAAAATCAGAATAGCCACCCCGAGGGTCGAAAGCGAACTGATCACTGCAACTCGAATTAGCGAATGTTTACTGTAGAGGTCCATAGGGATAATTTACTCCTTTATCCCCTTAAATGCCAAGGGTTCGTCCCTGTATCCCTGTTCCCCGAACCACCTAAAACGCAGGGCGAGTTCCAGGTCCATCCGGCGAACCCTATCTACCCCGTCCAAATCCGCCGCCGAACGGGCCGTTTTAAGAATGCCGTGAACAGCGCGTCCGCTCATTCCCAACCTCTGCGCAGTTTCGGTGAGAAACACGGTGTCCTTCGAATCAAGCGGGCAAACCGTAAGAACTTCCTCGGGGTCCAGCCTGGCATTCCGCAGTCCGGCAGGGTTCCTTTTGGCCTGCATTTCCCAGGCGGCCTGAATTCTCGCCATAACAGGCGCCGTTTCAGTCGGCGGTGCGCCTAGGAGTTTTGTCGGGTCCACTGGTTTGACGACAGCCCTCAAATCAATCCGATCCATAAGCGGTCCGCCTAAGGTTTTCCAGTAGTTGTGAATTTCCGTCTCGCTGCAGAGACACACCGACTGGGGTAGCCATTTCTTACCGCAGGGACAGGGGTTGGCCGTCATCATCAGCTGGAAAGCCGCAGGAAACCGGAAACTCCTCCCGGCCCTGACGATATTGACCTCCCCGTCCTGGGCAGGACCTCGTAAAGATTGGAGTAAAGAAGGGGCCAATTCGAGAGCCTCGTCTAAGAACAGAACGCCCCCGTGCGCCAGACTGATTTCCCCAGGCCGGAGTTTAGCCCCGCCGCCGAGTAGACCTTCGAGGCTCGACCCGGGGGAAACCAACCTCATAGGCCGGGAAGAAATCCACCCTTTTTCTTCACTCCAAAGTCCTGCGAGCGAGTATATTCTATTCAGTTCGACTGCTTCTGAACGGGAAAGAGGTGGCTGCAAGTCGGCAAGGGTTTGTGCAGCGAGCGTCTTGCCAGTTCCTGGAGGGCCCGCAAGCAGTGTGTGGTGCCCTCCCGCCGCTGCGATTTCCAAGGCACGGAGTAGTTCCGGCTGACCACGCAGTGTGAAGTACTTTCGTTTTTTTTCTGCTTTTACAGCATTTGTCTCGAATTTTTGAGGGTCTCGTCCTTCTAGTATTGCTTCGAACACTCCCGAGGCCTCGCTCAATTGCTTCAAGGGCCAAACTTTCACCCTGGAATCCGACGAGGCTTCCCTGGCCTGGCTATGTGGAACAAGCGCGTGTTGAATACCGTGTTCGGCCCAGAGGATACCGGCAGCAAGGACTCCTGGAACAGGACGGAGCTCGCCGTTTAACGAGAGCTCCCCCACTGCCCCGATTTTCACCCCGGGCGAAACGAGTTGCCCCGTGGCGCACAGCATGCTCAAGGCGATGGCAAGGTCGTAACCTCCTCCATTTTTTATAAGGTCTGCCGGGGAAAGGGAAACGAGGGACCGGCCTTCCCAATTCTCCCAACCGGAATTCCTTAATGCAACACGCACCCTGTCCCGTGCTTCACGGACGGCACCCGTCGCTAAACCAATGATATCCATACCGGGTATGCCGTGGCGTAGATCGGACTCGACCCGGACAAGCTCTCCCTGGTACCCCACAGGCGCAAACGCATAAATCATGATAGCCTCTAGGGGATACAAACTCCCAAACAGGGCGTTTTGCTTGTCTTGGATCGATGATTTAGCCGTTCTTCAGGAGAAAAATGAAGGAAGGATTGAAAGTACGAGTAAAATTGCCATGGTCCAATTAAAAATAGCCAAGCGCTTCGGGCTCGATAGCCACCGCTTCATCACAACACCGAAAAGTGCCCATGTTGAGATTGCCACGAAAGCCACGACCAAGTCGGTTGTTATGACCAGGGTTAAACTCGGAACATAATCAGAAGCGGGGACGAAGGCTGAAATGATCGTAAGACAAGCTACGACACCTTTAGGATTGATCCACTGGAAGAGAATGGAAGCCCAGAACGTCATGGGTTTACTGGGTTTTTCGCCTTCTGCGACGGGCTTCGAATGGGCGATTTTCCAAGCTAGATATAGGAGATAGAGAAGGGAAGCCCACTTGAGGATAACATTGGCCAATGGAAAACTTTGAAACAAGTAACCCAACCCCGCACCCACGATAACCGTCATCACTGCAAACCCGATGGTCGCACCGAAGACGTGGGGAAGGGTCCTCGCAAAACCATAGTTTAACCCAGATGCCAGAGCTATGAGATTATTAGGTCCGGGAGTAAAGGCGGACACGAGGGTAAAAACAAGAAAGCCTGAAAAAAGTGTCGGGGTCAATAAGTTTTATCCCGTGGTTCCAGGAGTGGCTGAAGGCAGTTCCCGCAAGTAGGCAAACTGACGGTAGAGCGTGTCGGCAAGCCCGAAGTTCGCGGTCTGCGACATGGACTTGGCCCTCTCCTCGTACAGCATATCTTCGAAAATATCTTCGGCGAATCCGCCGTCGTTAAAACCCGTTTTGGGTACGGTCTCCCTCATGGCCTTCAGCATCATATTCACGAAGAGCGACTCCATTTCAAGCGACGCTTTATATAGGTCGGATTTGCGGTCGATGACCATCTTGGGCATGACTCCGGGGATCGGTGCTTCGTTCGCAGCGTGCAGGTTTGTTATCATCAAATGACCTCCAATTTTCCGAAAAGGGCTCCGGCGCGCGATAGCGCCTCAAGTACTTCGATCACCATATCTGTTCCCAGTCCGAGGCCTTGAAGAAGCGAGACGAGGTCCTCGACACTCGCGGTATCTGTCAAACCCGCCTGTTCCGAAGTTCGTCTCTGGGTAGGGTTGCCAATGGTGATTTTCGCCCCGCGTACTGAAACCGTCGACGCGGCTACCCTGACTCCACGGCCCATCACTACCACCCCGCTCTGACGGTTGATAATAATTCTCGCCCCAGAGTCGGCGTTGACGCTCAGGATTTCAGCCTTGGCTATGGCCTGCATCCTATCGGTGATTGCCTCGCCTAAAACCCAAACAACACGTCCTGGATCTTGAACGGTAACGGTAGACTGGGG
Source organism: Borreliella garinii (assembly GCA_020720765.1). Taxonomy (GTDB): domain Bacteria; phylum Spirochaetota; class Spirochaetia; order JABEVK01; family JABEVK01; genus DYOB01. The sequence continues at coordinate 5,695 of DYOB01000068.1, read as the reverse complement.
GAATTCTTTACGCAGGATTTCACCGATTGCCTGGGCAGTGGAAAAATCGGGCCTGAAGAGAAGGAACACTATTTCATTCCCTATAGAAGGAGCCGGGACAGGTTTTTCAAGAAGGGCTGCACGGGGAATCGTGCCCGTAGTACCTAAAGCGCCCCTGCCCGTCGGCGCCGTTACACGGCCTTGGGCCGCCGCGTAGACCTGGCTATCCGCAGCCCGCAAAGGTGTTTGGAGAAGGATCCCGCCGGCTAGACTTTTCGCATCGCCCAGACTGGCTACATGGATATCCAGGGCATCCCCGGTCCGTGTAAAACTGGGGATCATAGCGGTAACAGCGACGACAGCTGCATTTTTGCTGCGCAGGTCTTCGGGTTTAATTTGCGCACCAAGGTTGGATAGGAGGCTCGACAACATTTCCTGGAGTACAGGATTTGAAGAGGTATCCCCCTGACCGTTTAAACCAACCACAAGGCCGAGACCTGTCAGTTGGTTATCCCGCATGCCTTCCATGCGGCACAGATCCTTGAGTCTAACCATGGTCCCCTGGGTGTCGACCTGCGCCGTCACTGGCACTTGGGCGAAAACTTGGAGACATAGTAAAGAAAATAAAAACAGTTTAAAGACTTTCAACGAGCACCTCCCCTTCTGCCGTGACGATACCGAGCAGGGTCTTTCCCCCGAGGTTCAGTCTGACCCGGACGCGGTCGCCAGCCATCCCGGAATCCATAGCCACGGCGTCCAGAAACAGGGCGACACCTCTGCGGCTGACTACGACATTCACCGGGTTCTGTGCGGTCACAGGGTGGCGGAGAGACAAGTCCCGCGTATGGATCCAATCACCGCTTCTAAACGCCGTCTTAGCGGTCCAAGGCTTAACCAAGTCCTGGGCTGTCATAGGCCGGATGGCGATTTGGGTTAGATCTGTGAATTGGAGCTTCACCTTATCCCGTGTGATCTCCTCCCCTGGAATAATCGTTCTACCCGCTCTGATCAGAGGTGCAAGGGCGCGTATTCTGGCTCTTACTCTTCCCCGGTTTCCACCTTGCTCGTACTCCCATACCCATACCCCCTGTGGAACATGAAAACGCTTTTCGCCCGAAACTCTTATAAGCGTTACAGGATCTGCGACATTTGGGCGGGCATTCAAGACTTCGAAATCATCGAGGTAGTAGACTGCGTCGGTCTGAATCGATTCGGATCGGATAAACTTGAAAACTGCGCTAACGAGTCCTGCGCTCGCTTCAAGGGATTCCGGAATGGCGGTGACAGTTTCACCCATAACGGTCAGGGAATCCGGAAAAAAATACGTATCTCTGAGGTATTCCAAGGAGAAACTCGCAGGTTTTCCACCCAGGCCGTTCAGAGGGTTGTTAAGAAAACCCTCGGAGGATGACTGCTGTTCAGTCAGGTCCCACAGGGTCGCATTATCCCTTTGGATAAAGCTGTCTCTAAGCCGGATCTGCTGTGAAAAGAGACTTGTGCACATTAACATCAGCAGAATCGGTTTCATCTTATCTCTTGAGTGATGCGGCAATGCCGAGCATATTGTCGCTGGTCTGGATGGCTTTGGAATTAAATTCGTAGGCCCTCTGTGCCACGATCATGTTCACCATTTCCTGCACAACGCTCACGTTGCTCATTTCCAGGAACCGCTGGCGAACATCGCCCATGCCGTCAAATCCCGGACGTCCGGCTATTGCCTCGCCCGAACCGTTGGTCACCTTAAAAAGGTTCTCCCCGACAGCCTGGAGACCGGCCGGATTGACAAACCTATATAGTTCCAACTGGGCGACATCGATCGGGCCATCGAGTCCTGGAACTTTCACGGTGACCCGTCCATCCTGCGTAACAGTTAGATCCTGGGCGATAAAACCCTCTGGCAAGATAACCTCGGGGACGAGGCGGTATCCATTCGAAGTGACGATCTGTCTATCGCGGTCCAGTTTAAAACTTCCATCACGGGTGTAGGCGTAAGAGCCGTCCAAGGTGAGAACCCTGAAAAAGCCTTCGCCTGTGATAGCCATATCGTAGACGTTGTTAGTAGCTTGGAGTGCTCCCTGGGAAAAAATCTTCTGGGTAGCCGCGGCGCGTACACCGTGGCCGACTTGGACTCCCACAGGAACCACAGTCAGCTCGGTCGCCGGTGTTCCCGCCAACCTGTTAGTTTGGTAGATCAAGTCCTCAAAGTCCACACGGTTCTGTTTAAACCCTGTTGTGTTGACGTTCGACAGGTTGTTGGAAATGGTGTCAATATTAAACTGCTGTCCGGTCATTCCGGTTGCTGCAGTCCACAGGGATCTCATCATACTCGAATCTCCTCTAGAGTCTCATAGCCTCGTTAATTAATTTTCCCATCATCGAATCCAAGGTCTGGATCACCTTTTGGTTCGCTTCATAAGAACGGTTCACCTCGATCATCTCAACCATCTCCCTGACTGGGTTCACATTAGAGCCTTCCAGGAAACCCTGTTTTACGGTAGGCCGCCCTGCGCCCTCAGCCATTTCGGTTGCAGGTCCGCTCTCGTCGGTTTCCCGCCACAGACTGTCCCCCTGCTTTTTCAGGTACCTGGTCCTTTCAAAGTCCACAATGCGGATCCTGTCGAGAAATTCCGTGTTTTCCCACTGGTTTTCCTGCATCGAGACAAGGCGGTCGGGGTCTGCGGAGAAGGTAGCATTCTGGAAAACACGACCGAACCCATCGACGATAAAGTTATTTGCTTTAATTTGAATAGGACCGTTTTCGCCCATTACCGGAAGCCCGTCTTTTGTGACTAAAAACCCCTCGGGCCCGAGATGGAAACTTCCATTGCGCGTGTAGCGCTCACCTTCGGGTGTATTGACCACAAAAAACCCCTTCTCCTCCAGGGCCATATCAAAAGGGTTGTCGGTGGGTTTCATCGACCCCTGGGTGAAAATAGTAAAACTCTCGTTTTGTTCGACACCGAGACCGAGTTTGCCTACGATGGGTGCAACCTCGCTCGACCCGAACGGCCAGATATAAACACCGTTGTCGTTGGTTCTGCGGATCAGCATTTCGGAAAAGGCCTTGTGTACAGCCTGGTCCCGCTTATAACCCGTTACATCGACGTTTGCTAAGTTGTTGGAAACCGTGTCCATGCGGTGCATTTGTGCGACCATACCCGTCGCACCTGTGTATAGGCCTCGAATCATACCCTAATATCGGCAGGCCTTGAGCCTAGCTTAAGAAGGGCTCCCATTCGTACCTAACAAATTTTTCATCTTCGTGCTGAACCCTGATTTCAGGGTAAAGATCATTTTCTTCCCGCATCGTGAGCTCTCTTTGAACGACCAGCCCGCTTTTTACCTTCAGTTCTGAGGTGTTGAATCCAGGATAAGATTTCTCCAGCAGGATACCTGAAACATCGTAACCTAAAGCTCCAAGAGAAATCAGGAAAACAATACTACGATGAAAAAGAGAGGCGTAGTTCTCATTACACACAATGACACCCTGGTGGATTTGACTTAAATCCGGATCGTTGAACCCGCTAGATAAAACCAAATATGAAATTATCTGAATTTCGGTTTGCCCCCATTCACCATGGTTTTTCGCCAAATGAATGTAGAATATCTTTGGATCGCCCTTATGGATCCGCCGTATATAATCCTGAATATTGAGAACGGTTTTAATTTTCGGGAAAATGTTTTTAATGGAAAAAGGCTTAGTCCAGAAACCCATGGCTCCAAGGGAAAGTCCGTGGTGCAAGTCTTCTACTGAAGTCTTGGCTGTCAAATAGTAGAAGGTAGGAAGGGTCAAACTTTTTTGGTGGGCCAAATGGACAAACTCATAACCCGAAAGAGGATACATCATAATATCCAGAAGAAGTAAGTCGAATTGATGAGCTCCAAGAAGATCGATGGCTGAGGCACCATTTTCAGCGGTCAAAACTATAGCCCCTTCTTTTTGAAGCTGGGTGGATAAAAGAAGTCGGTTAATCCTTTCATCATCCACAACAAGAATCTTGGGCCAGTTTGTTTCGTTTTGGATTACGGGCGTTATAGGGAGTTCCGGCAACTCCTTTAGAAGCTCCTCCAATTCGCTCCAGAGCACATCCTTACCCGACTTGATCCACCTGGTAAAAAAATGCTGAAGGTATTGGAGGCGCTTCATACCGTATTCCGAAAGGTTCAACTGGCTTTTTTCTCCCAACTCCTTCACATGAACGTTAAGCTCTTTTAATGAACCCGTGAGAGTCGGCATCAATTTAATAAGCTGTTCGGTTTGCTCGTGGGATTTTTGAGTGATTTCCTCTTTCATATTGTGAATTTCGATAAGACTTTTGTTCCTCTTCCCATTGAGCAAAAATGCCTGGAGGAGGAGGAAAATCAAGGTTCCGAAAGGAAGAATAAAGATCGTATTGAACCCTCGGAAAACGATAAGGAAATCGTAGATACCGGAAATAATGAGTGAAACAAGGCTTAATAGAAAGATTTTCCTGTTAAAGACAGGGAGTGGTTTAAAAAAGAGAATTCGTAAAAGCACGGTGATAAGAACACCTAAGGTACAATAAATGTAGTAGTGAAAAATACTGGAGAAGTTCGGAAAAGGAAGTACAATTAAAAGCAGGGTATAAATGGCGCTTAAAATGAAATAACCTTTAAGGTATAAAGGGGCTTTGTGTTTTTCGAGCAGATAGGAATATGAAAAAAACGAAACACTTATTATGATGACCGTCAAATACTCAAAGAAATTGGCCATGGGTGTTTCAATCCATGGTAAAACGTAAAAAATCAGCCTTTGTCCCATAAGGACAGTTCTAAATGCAATCGAAAAAATAAGAACCGTTAGGAAAATATAAGCAGGATCTTTGCGTGAGAAAATTGCGTAGATGAAATAGTAAAGGCCAAGGAAAAGGAATATCCCCGTAGTTATGATCTCTACATTGACAGCCTGCCTCTGGGAAACCAGAACGCTTTCCGGCGATCCAATCCTTATGTGTTCGCTTGTTCCACCAATGACATTAAAATAATTGCTGATTTTTAGCCTGAGTGTGTTCTCACCTTTTCCCCTTACAAAAAAGGTTCTACTGCGAATGTGAGCTCCCTGAGCCCCTTCAATATTGACATTCCCCATGGAACCTTGTAGCTGGCCATTCCAGTATAATTCATACGCACTATGAACATCCCCCATACCGATAACTATCTGGGTCTCGCTGGGGGGTAGGATTATGGTTGCTTGGTACCAGGCTGATCCGAACGCTGGGAGTCCGAGTTTTGTGTTCCAAAAACCAGGAAAATTAACATAATATTTACTATCGTCTTTGTGCCAATAAAATTCCCAGAATCCATCGAGGACGTAAACCGACTTATGATCCATGGAGCTGAGATTAAAAACACCGGGACGTGGCTGTTCCGATTCGGTTAGATTGCACCCTCCCAGGACCATAAGAAGCATGGAAAAAATGATGGGGTGGAAAAACCTTGACCAAAAAAACGTTTTGTGAGTAGAATAATCTTCACGCCGATGTAGCTCAGGGGTAGAGCGACGCTCTCGTAAAGCGTAGGTCAAGGGTTCAATTCCCTTCATCGGCTGATTTCCACTAAAGTCACGCTTATATTATAACACTATCACGAACAAATTAGGAGCCTGTTGCGCTTGAGATTTTGACACGGGCTAGAGGAGCCGGGATGCACAGAGCGCCGAAGACTGAGGGCCAAAGCTGGGCTCTGGCCCGATGGA
>DYOB01000067.1:7630-12743 GCA_020720765.1 Borreliella garinii | reverse complement strand
CACAGTTCAACCTCAAGTAAATTCCTGCGGTCTCAAGCGCAACAGGCTCCTAGGTGTCCTATTCGGCAATATTTCTTTACTCATACCAGAATTATAGCACATATTACGTGATCTGTGTTTTACAGGACACTAGAATATGCGGAAAAAAATATAGAATAATACAAGAAGTGTCGCATCGGACGAACATATGTTTAATGCAGTAAAGTGAAAGAAAAGACTTAACAAATTTAGTTTCTTAGACTATGGTAATGGAGTGGCATTTTTTTTATCCACATATCACCCCGAGGGAGCAGCCTAAAATGCGAACCGTAAAGAACGCTTGTCAACTTCAGCCAAATGCCTTGGAAATTTATGTTGGTGATCAAATTGAGCAACTCGACCAGATTATACAAGCTACCGATGGCAGAGAATATTTCAGTAAAACCTTTTTGACAGAAGGGATGAAAACCCTCCTTTATAAAGGTTTGGCGCGACTGGCAGGCAAAGTAAACGACTATGTTTTTCACTTAAAACAAGCAATGGGTGGCGGTAAAACCCATCTTATGGTTGGCTTCGGATTGTTAGCAAAAGACCAAGCGTTAAGAAGTCAGATAGTTTCTGAGATTCCCTATCACAATTCCTTTAATAGCGCCAAAGTGGCTGCCTTTAACGGAAGAAATAATCCCCCCACCTATTTATGGGGTGAGATTGCTAGGCAACTGGGCAAGGACGCCCTTTTCAGACAATTTTGGGAATCTGGCGTAAAGGCACCCGATGAATCGGCCTGGTTGCAAGTTTTCGAGGGCGAAGAGCCGGTTCTCATACTTCTGGATGAAATGCCACCCTACTTCCATTATTATAGCACCCAGGTTCTTGGCCAAGGTACCGTAGCGGATGTGATTACTCGCGCCTTCGCCAATATGTTAACGGCGGCGGCCAAGAAGAAAAATGTCTGTATTGTTGTTTCTGATCTAGAAGCTGCTTATGATACTGGTGGACGGCTCATACAAAAAGCATTGGATGATGCCACCCAGGAGTTGGGGCGTGCTGAAATTAGCGTTACCCCTGTGAATTTAGAGTCCAATGAAATTTATGAAATCTTGCGCAAGAGACTTTTTACCCAATTGCCGGATAAGTCTGAAATTGCAGACCTAGCGGGTGTGTATGCTACCCGATTATCAGAAGCGGCAAAAGCGAAGACTGTAGACCGAAGCGCAGAGTCAATTTCGAACGAAATTGAGGCCACCTATCCTTTTCACCCAAGTTTTAAGAGCATCGTCGCCCTGTTTAAGGAGAACGAGAAGTTTAAACAAACCCGTGGTTTGATGGAGTTGGTATCAAGGCTGTTAAAATCTGTTTGGAAAAGCACAGACGATGTCTATTTAATTGGTGCCCAGCATTTTGACCTTTCTATTTTAGAAGTGCGGGAAAAGCTAGCTGAAATCTCGGAAATGCGGGACGTCATCGCCAAGGATCTTTGGGATTCGACCCAAAGTGCCCATGCACAAATTATTGACGCCAGCCTTGGCCAAAAACTGGCTCAACATGTCGGTACCCTTATATTAACTGCAAGTCTTTCCACGGCTGTCAATTCAGTTAAAGGATTAGCTCTTGCTGAGCTGGTTGGATATTTGATTGATCCTATTAAGCAACCGAGCGACTTTAAAAAAGCCTTTTTAGAGCTTGAGAAAACTGCCTGGTACATGCATCAAACACAAGAAGGCCGCAGCTATTTTGACCATCAGGAGAATTTGACAAAAAAGCTGCAGGGGTATGCGGAAAAGGCACCGCAGAACAAGGTCGACGACCTTATTCGCCACCGCTTAACGGAAATGTATGAGCCGACCACCAAAGAAGCCTATGAAAAAGTGTTACCGCTTCCGGAAATGGACGAGGCGTCCACGGTATTAAAAACCTCAAGAGCCCTGCTCATTATCAGTCCGGATGGTAAAGTGCCGCCGCAGGTGGTAAAACAGTTTTTCTCCGGTCTGGTTAACAAGAATAATCTCTTGGTTCTCACTGGGGAAAAATCACAAATGGCCAACGTGGAAAAAGCCGCGCGGCACGTCTATGCTGTTAGTAAAGCTGATCCAGAAATATCCGCAACACATCCACAGCGTTTGGAGTTGGATGAAAGGAAAGCCCAATACGAAAATGATTTCCAGTCCACTGTGCTTAATGTCTTTGACAAACTGCTTTTCCCAGGCCAACAGCAAAATGAAGAGATTCTTCGATCCAAAGTCTTGGACAGCACCTACCCTTCCAACGAACCCTTTAACGGTGAGCGCCAAGTCATTAAAACACTGACGGCAGATCCTATCAAACTCTACACGAATGTTCAGGACAACTTTGACACGCTGCGGGCAAGGGCGGAACAAGTCTTGTTCTGGTCGACAACTGAGGTCCGTAAGACGGATTTGATCGAACGCATGAGGCAAAGTGTGCAAATGCCGTGGCTGCCGCCGAAGGGTTTGGACCTTTTGTTACAGGAGGCTTGCCAAAGAGGCGCATGGGAAGACTTAGGTAATAATCTATATTCCAAGAGTCCGAAACCCAAAACCACCAGTGTGAGCATTTTTAAAGAAAACGAAGACAAAGATAGCGGTGAAGTGAGCCTGCGCGTCGAAACCCACAATGCTGGTCAGGCTCCACGTATTTATTACCAAGAAGACGGTCCTGTTACCTTTAGTAGTTCTATACTCTCGGAAAATCCACTGAAGACTAGAGCCCTCAGGGTCCAATTCCAAGTGGTTGATCCAACACAAAAAAATCCAACCGGACCTGCTTATACGTGGGAGAACGAACTGACCATCCGAAACAACTTGGATGATAAAACCCGCAAGGTGGAGCTCATGGTTGTGCCAAAAGGCTCCATGCGCTTTACCTTGGATGGATCCGAACCCAGAAATGGAATGCTTTATGAAAAACCGATCCAATTACCCGATACGGCTCAGAAAGTTTATGTCCTTGCCGAATGCGATGGTTTGGAAGCAAAAAGGACCTTCGATTTTCCGCCGAGCGGCCGGACAAAAGTTGATATCCTGAATGATAAACCGGCCAAGATTGTTGCCCAGGCCCCTAAGCGGCTTGACAGTTCCGCCGCAACGTATGATGGATTGAAATTGGCCAAGGAGCGGGGTATCACCTTCGAAAACATTACGTTGCGGATGGGTTCGTCCCCCCAGGTGATCAATCTGAGCCTGGGCGAAATGAGCCTGACGGCAGAGATTCTTGAATCTGTCTTGAACTTTTTGAGACCCCTTGTTTCCTTGGATGCACAAGTCGTCTTTAGTTTTAAAACGGCAAAATTCGCCTCCGGCTATGATCTGGAACAATTTTCGAAAACCCTAGGTCTAGACTTAGAAAATGAAGAGGTGGTGCAGGATGAGTGACACCGTTGACTTTGGTGCGCCCAAAGCCTACGGTTCGCACCATTTCTATGTGGATATTCCTGGCGAACCTAAAGCCGCTGTGACGGTTTTTGAAGATTTTGGATTTGACGCAGACGAACAAAAGCGCGAATTAAAAGAAAAACGCGTTGTACTGGCCAGGGAGCTGTGGAATAAGATTAAAGATGAAGCCCGAAGAGATTTTAACAGCCGCCTCAAAGCAAAAAAACAAACCACTGGCACATGGATTGTCGGAACGGTAAAAATGGACCGGATGTTGGGACGGGAACTCTGCGTCTTGGCGTGGGCGGCGGAACACGCCACCCAGGAGGAGTGCGGCATTATCAGCCAGAAGTGGTTGGCTCTTCGCCCGGAGGAGCGCTGGTGGCTCTATTCCAAAACCGCCTCGGAAGCCGGAATGGACAACCAAAAAGACAGAGGTTGGCGAAAAGCCTTGTACTGTGCCTTGAGCGATGGGGAGAGCATCAAACTAAAAGCCGCCGTGAATCCGAAATCGAGAAAACGGGACGAGGCGGATTTTATGAGCCTCTTTAGCGAATCGGAAAAACCATGACAGAAGCGCGTCTTAGACAACTCCTGTTACAAGGCGAAAACCACCGCGTGGAATTCAAAGCCTGCCAGAAAGGGCTCAGTAAAGATGTCTACGAAACCATAGGGGCTTTCCTTAACCGTCTTGGTGGGGAAATTCTCTTGGGTGTGGCCGACAATGGCGCATTGCTTGGAATACCTGATGAGAAGATTCCAGCCTACCAAAAAGATTTGGCGACCACAGTTTTTAATCCGACCAAGATTTTCCCTACGCCACCCGTCTCTATGGAAACTTACGTTCTGGACAATAAAACCGTTCTGTATCTTTTTATTCCGCAAAGCTCCCAAGTCCACACTGTAAGCGGGAGAATCTACGACCGCGCCCACGACTCCGATGTGGATATTACGGGTAAGGATGCTTTGATTTCAAACTTATACATCAATAAAAAAGGCTCGTTCGCAGAAAACAAAGTATACCCGTTTTGCAGCATGTCCGACTTGCGTCCCGACCTGATGGTCCGCGCCCAACGAATGGCCGCCAACGAACGTTCAGGCCACCCCTGGCAAAGCATGGATTATATGGAAATGCTCCGCAGCGCCAGGCTTTACTTAAAAGACTTTGAAAGTGGCCAAGAAGGGTTTACCTTGGCGGCCATCCTCCTCTTTGGAAAAGACACCACCATCCGCTCCGTTTTGCCCCATTTCCGCACCGACCTCCTGCTCCGTACCCAGCAACCCGACAGGTACGACGACCGTGACGACGTGGCAACCAATCTTATAGAAAGTTACGACCGCATTATTGCCTTCGGACAAAAGCATCTACCCGACCCTTTTTATGTGGAAGGTACCCAGCGGGTGAGCGCACGCGATATGATTTTACGAGAGATCGCTTCGAATATCCTCATCCATAGGGAATTCCTAAAAACCTTTCCGGCGAGGATTGTTATTGACCGTGAGAAGATTGTCGCCGAGAACGCTAACCGCCCCTTGCACTGGGGGCCCATGAAACCTGGTACCTTTACCCCACAGCCAAAAAACCCCGTTATTGCGGCGGTGTTTAAGGAAATAGCGCTGGCGGACGAATTAGGTTCCGGTGTGAGAAATCTTTTCAAATACACAGGTGTTTTTTCGGAACAAGAGCCCAGTTTGGAAGAAGAGGAAGTCTTTCGCGTGGTTATCCACTACAAGAACGAACA
>DYOB01000067.1:0-7530 GCA_020720765.1 Borreliella garinii | reverse complement strand
AGTAACCGAACAAGTAACCGAACAAGTAACCGAACAAGTAACCGAACAAGTAACCGAACAAGTAACCAAGCTGCTCGAAGCCCTGGAGGCGGGCGACTTCAACACGCAAGAACTAATGGACAAACTCCAACTCCAGCACCGGCCTACGTTTTTATACACTTACCTGCAGCCGGGCGTGGGCCTGGGTGCTGTAGCCCTGACCCAGCCCGACTCCCCGAAAAGCCCCACCCAAAGATACCGGCTGACAGAAAAAGGCCGCCAACTGTTAAAAGGAAAAAACCATGCTTGAACCCTTTGCCTGGCGCGAGAAGCCGGCGCTCATGGAAGTGCTCTTTCCGGTGCAAAAAATCTCGGTGGAAAGTTACAAGGAGCAAATGGCTGGCAGCGGTAAAACTCTGACGGCCCTGGGGAGCTACTGGAAGGGCCGCAAACCCCTGATTCTCAACAAGGCCTGCGTACTCGGGGCGCTCCTGCCCGCCACCGGAAATAGTTTAAAAGACCTGGAAGTGTTCGAAAAACTCATGGCCATGGACCAGGCCTCGCTGGAGCGGCGGGCGCGGCATAAAAGGGCTAAAACCCAAGACCTGGTCGGGTATAAGGCCTGGGTGGAAGCTGTGTCCCGGCCCGAAGAATGCGGGCCCGGGTTGTTCGACCCCGTTTGGGACGAGGTCAACGCCCACCTGGGCACCAGCGCCCGCTCGTTTCCCGAACTGGTGGAGCAAATGGGCGTGGCCCGCTTCGGGCACCGGCCCAAGGTGGCCGATGTTTTTTGCGGCAGCGGGCAGATACCCTTCGAGGCGGCCCGCCTGGGCTGCGATGTCTACGCCAGCGACCTAAACCCCATCGCGTGCATGCTCACCTGGGGTGCGTTTCACATTGTCGGCGCCGCACCCGAAAAACGGCGCGAAATAGCACAAGCCCAAAAGGACCTAGCGGAAAAAGTACAGGCCGAAATAGACGCTCTGGGGATCGAGACAGATGGGAACGGTTGGCTGGCCAAGGCATTCTTGTACTGTGTGGAGGTGCGTTGCCCCCAAACCGGTTGGAAGGTTCCGCTTATACCGAGTTTAATCATTAGCCAACCACGTACAGGCGAGAAAAAAAATGTTATTGCGCGCTTAATTCCAGAACCAAATTCTATGAGTTATGATATAGAAATATTTAACTGGGCGAGCGAAGAGGATTTAATAAAAGCCAGGAACGGCACCGTGCAGGACGGGGACCTGGTCCACAGCCCCGACGGGGTCAAGGTGTACCGTACCAAGATTAGCACCCTGCGCGGCGACTACACTGAAAAGGGCCAGAATAAAAACGCCCTGCGCCTGTGGGAAAAATCCGACTTTATCCCCCGGCCCGGCGATGTGTACCAGGAAAGGCTGTACTGCATCCAGTGGATGCGCCCCAAAAAAGGCTCCAAGGCTTACGAGTACGAGTTTCGGGCCGTTACGGCCGCCGACCTGGAGCGCGAACGGCGGGTGGAAGCCTACGTGGCCGCCCGCCTGGCCGACTGGCAGGCCCGGGGCTGGGTGCCCGATATGGTGATTGAGTCAGGATATAATACTGATCAACCCATACGCGAAAGGGGCTGGACCCACTGGCACCATTTGTTTAACGCAAGGCAGTTGTTGGTGGCTGGGTTATTCAACAAGTATTCAGAAGCTACAGAAAAATTCGGCTTGTCCTCAGTTTTAAATTGGAGCTCCAGGTTATCTGTATGGGGCACTCTTGATGGTGGTGGTGGGTCTGTTAAGAATACGTTTTTAAACCAGGCACTTAATACGATGTTCAACTATGGAACACGTCCAACAATCACAACGGTTTCATTGATAAAAGAAACCTTTAAGTCCTTCCCCATCGCCTCCCATACCCAAGTCCAATGCCATCCTGCGGAAAAGATTTCCGAGTCTGCGGACATCTACATCACCGACCCGCCCTACGGCGACGCGGTCAAGTATGAAGAAATTACCGAGTTCTTTATTGCCTGGTTGCGCAAGAATCCGCCGGCGGAGTTTGCCCATTGGACCTGGGACAGCCGCCGGGCCCTGGCCGTTAAGGGTGAAGACGAAGGCTTCCGCCGGGGCATGGTGGAAGCCTACAGTGCCATGGCCGCCCACATGCCGGACAACGGCCTGCAGGTGCTGATGTTTACCCACCAGTCCGGGTCCATTTGGGCAGACATGACAAATATCATCTGGGCGTCGGGGCTGCAAGTAACGGCGGCTTGGTACGTGGTAACGGAAACCGACAGCGCCCTGCGCCAAGGGGCCAACGTGACCGGCACCGTGATGTTGGTGCTGCGTAAGCGGACTAAAAAGCTGGAAACCTTCCGGGACGACTTGGCTTGGGAAATCGAGGCCGGTGTGAAAGCCCAGGTGGAATCGCTCACGGGTCTGGACCGGACGGTGCGTGCACGAGGCTCCCAGGGTTTGTACAACGACGCCGACCTGCAAATGGCCGGTTACGCCGCGGCGCTCAAGGTCCTGACGGCGTATACCGTCATTGACGGCAAGGACATGGTAACCGAATCCCGTGCCCCGAAGTTGCCGGGACGGAAATCCTTTGTGGAAGAGTTGATAGACTTTGCGGTGCAGACGGCGGTGCAGTTTTTAGTGCCCCAGGGGTTTGACAAAGGCGAGTGGCAAAAACTTGCGCCGGTGGAGCGGTTCTACCTGAAAATGACCCAAATGGAGTCCATGGGCAACAAAACCTTGGACAACTACCAAAACATGGCCAAGGCGTTCAAGGTAAGGCACTTTGACCAACTTCTAAGCGAGAATTCCAAGGCCAACGCCGCCCGGCTAAAAGGGGCTTCAGAATTGAAAGCATCGTTTATGTCGGGCGATGCAGAAATGGCGGGCACACCGCTGCGGGCGCTTCTGTACGCATTGTATGAATTGGGTTTGGAGAAAGAAACCGACGATGTACTGTTGCACCTTATGGAAAACTGCCCCAACTTCCTGCAGGTCAAGCCGCTCCTGATAAAAATGGCGGATTTTCTGGCCTCCATGCGAACGGGGCTAAAGGCCTCTAAAACATTCCAGCCGGAACAGGAAGCGAGTATGGCCAGGGTTTTAGCGGAAGCCCTCCGGAACCAAAGGATTTAAGCCATGGCCTTACAGCGTTTTTCTTCGCGAACAGAAGACTTGAACAAGGATTTTCTCTCCCATGTTCTAAACGGAGCCGACAAGTACTTCCGCATAGCAGGGTATTTCCGCAGTTCCATTTTTGAACTCGTGGGCGAAGAGATTGCCCGCATACCCGAGGTAAAGATTGTCTGCAATTCCAAACTGGATTTGGCCGATTTTCAAGTAGCTACCAGCCGGAACAAGGCCCTCAAAGAAAGTTGGAACGAGGTCGATGTCGCGGCTGAGGCCCTTTTAAAAAGGGAACGCTACCAAAAGCTGGACGCGCTCTTGCATGCGGGAAATGTTGAAATTCGTGTTGTTCCCAGCCAGAGGCTTTTTCTCCATGGAAAGGCCGGATCCATCCACTACCCGGGCGGAAGACGCCGTTCGTTTATGGGTTCCGTGAACGAAACAAAAAGCGCCTTTGCCCACAACTACGAGTTGGTCTGGCAAGATGACGACCCAGAAAGCGCCGCTTGGGTGGAAACCGAATTCTGGTCTCTATGGAAAGACGGGGTTCCACTGCCGGACACCATTATTGACGAGATTTCCCGTGTGGCGCATCGGCGGGAAGTAACCGTGGAGGTGCTGCAACCAAAGGACGTTCCGGGTGCGGCGTTAGCAGAGGCTCCCATTTACCGTGGGGGTGAACAACTCCAGCCGTGGCAGCGTTCGTTTGTCACGCTGTTTCTTGAACACTGCGAGACTTACGGTAAAGCCAGGCTTCTATTAGCGGACGAAGTCGGGGTAGGAAAAACCCTTTCCATGGCCGCGAGCGCCCTGGTGAGCGCCTTGTTGGAAGATGGGCCGGTTTTAATTCTGGCGCCCTCGACCTTGGTTTTTCAGTGGCAAATCGAATTGATGGATAAACTGGGTATTCCCAGCGCGGTGTGGTCTTCCCCCAACAAGGTTTGGCTGGGAGTGGAGGGGCAACAGCTTTCGCGCAAAGGAGACGATGTCGCAATAAAAAATTGTCCTTATAAAATTGCCCTAATTTCCACGGGTTTGATTTTACACCAACGCGAAAATGAAGTCTTTGTTAAAGAAGCCGGGTATTTACTCAAAGGTAACTACGGTACCGTTATCCTTGACGAAGCCCACAAGGCGCGAGCCCGCGGGGGCGTCGGGAAAAAGTCTCCAGTTCCAAACAACTTATTAGCATTTATGCGGCTTATAGGAAAAAGGACGGAACATCTTATTTTAGGGACAGCCACGCCTATACAAACCAGCGTGAGTGAACTGTGGGATTTGTTGAGCATACTGGGTAGCGGCGCAGATTTTGTCTTGGGCGACGGGTACTCTTTGTGGCGCGATATTGAACGAACCTTGCCCCTTATTACAGGGAAAGCCAAAGTTCAAACAGAACAAGAAGCCTGGGAGCTTCTGAGCAATCCTTTACCTCCAGCCTTTGAAGAGGAAAACATCGGACTCATACGGGATAATTTAGGAATCAAACTGCGGGATTTTTATGCAGCCCATCGGTTTGAAGATTTAGAATACGTAGTCCAGAAACAGTGGCTTTCTGAATGTCTGAGTGCGGGTTATTTCCAAAAATACAACCCCGTCTTACGGCATGTCATCCTGAGAAAACGTCTAGAATTGGAGAAGGCTGGCCTGCTGGACCCCGTGGGTGTGACCGTTCACCCACTGCTTAGCAATTCCGCTCAATATCAAAACAGGTTTGCCGGATTAGGTTTATTTACCAATACTCCCTTTGAGGTCGCCTATCAAAAAGCCGTTGAGTTTAGCGCCTTGCTAAAAACGAGAAGTCCATCTTCAGGGTTTATGAAAACGCTCATGCTCCAAAGGCTCTGTTCAAGTTTTGAATCCGGACGGAAAACCGCAAGGAAAATGTTGGACCACCTTTTTAGCCAAGAAGAAGAAGACACTTTTGAGGAAGTGGAACACCTTCTTTCAAAAATGACCCCTGCAGAAGTAGCTTGCCTTAGAGAAATTGAAGATCAGCTGTCCCGCCCAGAAGCTGTCGATCCTAAACTTGAAACCGTTAAATGGTTCTTAACCCAGTTTTCTACGGACGGGAAGGTCTGGTTGGAGCACGGGTGCATTATTTTTAGCCAATATTTTGATACGGCCAATTGGGTCGCCGGCCAGTTGGCGGCATCTCTGCCCAACCAGGTCATTGCACTTTATGCGGGTTCCGGTAAAAGCGGATTCTACAGGGACGGCCAATTTAATACGGTTGAACGGGAAACCATTAAAACGTGGGTAAAAAATAGGGAAGTGCATTTGGTGGTTGCCACCGACGCCGCCTGCGAGGGCCTCAACCTTCAAACATTAGGGACGCTCATCAATATCGACCTACCGTGGAATCCGAGCAGATTAGAACAACGGCTGGGGCGCATTAAACGCTTCGGGCAAACAAGGAAGTATGTGGACATGCTGAATCTTGTCTATCACCAAACACAGGATGAAAAAATATATAAAGTCCTCTCGGAACGTTTAAAAGATGCCTTCGATATTTTTGGCAGCCTCCCCGACACCATAGAAGATGATTGGATAGAAGACGAGGAAAAACTGCGCGAGAAGATGGAGGAGTACGTCCATGAAAGGGCCAAGGCGCAAAACGCTTTTTCGGTAAAATACAGGGATTCCATAGACGTTGAAGCCAACAAATGGGAAAAATGCGCTCAAGTGCTGTCAAGAAAAAACATCCTTGAAATTCTTAGTAAGCCCTGGTGATAAGTTGGTTTTTTACTTTAGGCATTCCGCGCTGGGTTTACTTTTTTTACCAAACCAGTTCTTTGAGCTTATTTCATTGCCGGTTATCTCAAATACAAAAAGGCAAGTCTTTTTCATGTTGTTCTTACAGGCCTTCAAGGAAGTGCCTCAATACCCGTCAAGATAAGGTTCGGAGATCGGGGTTAGGGCCGCCGAGATTCGAAGCACGAAACCGCGAGTGTACTCCTTGTACATGAGTGGTTGAGAGAAAGGAACCGGAAATAGTTTTGGGAACGACAAGAATGACCGATGCGGCGACTTTCAAAGTACTTCAGCAATATAAAAGACAGACGCAGGACCCGAAGGGCCCGAACTCCAAAGGAAACAAGGTTCGGAGCTCGGGGTTTTTGGCCAACGGTCTCGAAAAGTGAGAGCATGAGCGTATGCTTCGATTTACTTCAGAGAAAGTAGGACTGGAAGGGTATGGCTGTAATCAAAGTACTTCAGCAATATAAAAGACAGACGCAGGACCCGAAGGGCCCGAACTCCAAAGAAAACAAGGTTCGGATATTGCCCCTGTGGCGGCGGGAGCAGCGAGACGCAAGCCCTAGAATTGATTTTTCCTGGAAAATCTAAGTACTTAGTATTATTAAGGTAAGACGAAGAAGATCGGGGTTTTGGCCAACGGTCTCGAAAAGTGAGAGCATGAGCGTATCCCGGATACGTGATTGCTCGAACTCGAGAGACCTAAGGCCAAAACCCCGAGATTCAAGTCTGGGCGCTGAGGGACTTGAACCCCCGACATCCTGCTTGTAAGGCAGGACTCGCTTGTGTTTTCTTCTCCCTAACTATATTCAATATAGTAATTTATTCACATCTTTTTACTTTCTTTTATTACTTATTTTTTTATTTTGGTGGCAATTTGGTGGCACTCATCCTAGGTGACCGCCGAATGACAGGCCGAGTCGCTGACGTTTGAGAAAAAAACCGGGTTTTTCCGGTCTTTTTCGGGCCATTTGAATTTTCCAGTCGAGGTCTATCCTTACCGTTTTTTTGGCCTGCCACCTTTTTTGCCATTTGCCCTGGCGGCCGCCGATCTTTCAACTGACTCGATCGATCTCAACGCCTGAGCGGCTGTTGGACCTGGGACTCGCCTGAGCACCCCAGCATTGCCCATCCAGTAGCCTGTCGGCATGGACAGAAGTGCACCTGTCTCTCCGTTTTTAAGGGTTAGAACTCCAAGTGGGGTAGCGCCTATGGGTATAGGCAGTGCTCCCCAGTAGTGTTGCCAATTGGCGGTCACTTAGCAGCTCCAAGACGCTGAGCGGCCTCTCTGACTAGGCCTTCGAACGTGCCACTGAGAGCACAAACCAGCTGCGCTGTATAGGGAGGTACGCCGAGTTTTTCCAGGGCTCGCATAACTCTCCGATTTCGAAGGTAAATCTTTTTGTCGACCCCCCCCCGAATGTTCACCTGGACCCATGCCTTGGATTCATCACTCCAAGTGCTATTTAGTGTTTCTTCTTTCCGAGCTACTGCAACTGCCTTGCTAAAACTGATCTTTTTCATACCGCCGGCCTCCTTGACCTATATGTAGGTTATACCCGACGTTGGGATATGTCAAGAGGGTAAACGAAAATTTTTTTATTTTTGTGGCACTCATCCTAGGTGACCGCTGAATGACATGCCGAGTCGCTGACGTTTGACCAGTGGGCGACTATATCGG
>DYOB01000285.1 GCA_020720765.1 Borreliella garinii | reverse complement strand
GAGTTGTATAAGAAACGCAAGACAACTGTGGAACCTGTGTTTGGAATCATAAAAGATTGGCGTTTTGGTCAGATATAAGGATAGAATAGGCACTCTTTCAGGCTTTTTGACCCGGGCAAGGGTTTCCGGGCGCCCAGAACACCTCATCCATCGGGCCAGAGCCCAGCTATGGCCCTCAGTCTTCGGTGCTCTGTGCATCCCGGCTCCCCTGTCCTGTGTCAAAATCTTAAGCGCAACAGGCTCCTAGGCCGCCCGATGGTTATACTTGAAGCTATGGACGACGAGACACTGAAAAACTTACGCCTGATAATGTCTGAAAAGCGCATCGACTTATGGCTTGAAACCGGTGAAGACCCCCATATCAGCGAATACCCTCCGGGAAGATGGAGATCCAGGGAAGCAGTGAGCGGCTTCACAGGTTCCGCAGGGACGCTTATGATTTCCAAGACAGGGGGGGCACTTTTTTCAGATAGCCGCTACTGGTTGCAGGCCCCCGCCGAGCTTATCCCCGGCATTGTCCTCCAGAAATCCGAAATGAACCCGGACGCAGACATCTTCACTTGGATTGAAACCGCGTGTCCTTCTAAAGGCATCGTCGGGGTCGATCCTTTCCAGATTTCTTGGGCGAGGTTTCAGAACTGGCGCCAGCGCTTAAAAGCCCAGGGCAAAGACCTCCACCCTTTTCCGGATATGCTCGACGCCTGCTGGACACAGAGACCCGATTACCCCGAAGGTCTTATAAGGGATTTTGAAAAGGACTGCAGTGTCGAGGGACGCTTGCTGAAACTCGACAGGTTCAGAGGAATCCTTCACGCTTCTGGGGCGCATTCTGCCTTAATAGCAAGCCTGGACGAAATTGCCTGGTGTCTCAATCTCCGTGGGGCCGACATCGAGAACAACCCGCTCTTTCTATCTTACCTGGTACTTAAGGAAAGAGCTGTCTATCTTTTCTGCCAACCCGGGTGTCTGGAGCCGGGTTTGGAATCCCTGCTTAATGAGGATGGTATTCAAATTAGGCCCTACCGGGAGATTGGTAAGGAATTACCTGTAAACTTGGCCGGATGGCAGCTGACTTTCGAGAAGCTCCCCGCCGGTCTACTCTTGGGGCTTTCCGGCATCGAAAAGGCACTCCAAGTTTCTCCTGGTCCGCTTGCTTTAATGAAGGCCGTGAAGTCACCGGCGGAACTCGACGGCTTCCGAGAAGCGATGAAACGCGACGGGCGCACCATGGTACGTTTTATGCGTTGGTGGGAATCACATGTAACGGAAACAGAAACATCTATTGCGGCCAAGCTCTGGGACTTACGTGAAGGGGAGGGGGCGTGGATACCGAGTTTTGATACCATAGCGGGTTGGAACGCTAACGGGGCCATTGTCCACTACAATCCGGGTCAAATGGGTATGGAATTGGTTGGAGATGGTTTGCTTCTCCTCGACAGCGGCGCACACTACCCCATGGGTACGACAGATATCACAAGGGTACTCTACCACGGCACAGTCAGACAGGAATGGAAAAGCGATTATACACTAGTGCTTCGAGCTTATATTGCCCTGGTTACCTCGTGTTTTCCCGAAGGCACAAAGGGCTACCAGCTCGACCCCCTGGCCAGGTCTGTTCTCTGGGGCGACGGGAAGACCTACGGGCATGGCACGGGGCACGGGGTCGGACACGTCCTGAGTGTCCACGAAGGCCCGGCCAAGATCAGCACCGAACCTGTGAGGGTTCCTTTAATCCCCGGTATGGTGCTTTCCCATGAACCCGGCCTTTATAGAACGGGGATGTGGGGAATAAGGTTGGAGAATCTCGCCGTTGTGGAAACCCGGCCCTCGAATGAGTTCGGATCTTGGCTGGGCTGGGAGACCCTTACCTTGGCACCCTTCGAACCAAGTCTTGTAGAAGCTAGTCTGCTCAACTCAAAGGAAAAGAATTGGGTTCTTTCGTATCATAAGAAACTCGTTCGTGAACTGACTCCGGGTTTGGATCCGGAGGACACAGCCTGGCTTCAGATAAACCTGGAGAAATGGGAGCAATTATTCAGCGTATAAGAATTAGGTTTCAATTACTCGATGAAGCCACCAAGACGGGTAGAAAACAGGAGTAGGGGGCATTTTGATGAAGTCAACAGGTTTGGAGATTAAAGAGATTTATAGGCCCCTAATCTCTTCCTCATTCAACCCAGT
>DYOB01000284.1 GCA_020720765.1 Borreliella garinii | reverse complement strand
ACTTCGGAGCAAGATACCTCGATCCCAAACTGGGAAGGTGGTTATCAGAAGATCCAGCGCTGCTGGAGTATTTGCCAAGTCCGGGAGGTAAAGAGCAACTAGCCGGCATGGGTGGAATCTTTAATGTTTTGAATCTCAATCTATGGAATTACGCACTGAACAATTCTCTTAGATATATGGACCCCGATGGCAGAAGCCCAGGGGAATGGCAAGTCATCGTTCTGATTGATAGAGATAATCCAACAGCAGGGTCGATAGATCTCAATCATGCTGGTGTGATTATGGTAGCACCTAATGGAAGAGCAACTTACTGGGTGAAAGAAGGGTGGACCCATTTACCCTTAAACCGTGATTATCTATCAAGGTCGGAGGGTTATAATAATGGTGCAATAAAGATGGTTAGGAATAATTTGAAACTATTATTAGAAGCTCTTTCTGACCATGCTTCAGATAACAATGCAAGAAACTATAGAGGTGAAATTGTCAACCCCGATAGAAGTGGAGGTAGAAGGTATGAGGAAGCATATTCCTTAAGTTTAAATTCTGAGAAAGGACAAGCTCTAGCACGATATTTTAATCAAAACTATAGCACTGATTACTCTATTCCTTTGACTGATGGGAAAGGGCTTTCGTTAAACTTTGTTGGCAACCACTGTGGAGATTTTATTGTAGATGGGTTTGGAGCAATTGATCTTCCAATAGAGATAGGTGGGTTTCAAACTCCCTTGAATTTAAGAGACGCACTTTTAAAAAATTCAATCCTTCAAACAACTGGTCTACTTAACCCTTTTAATGATGCACATGGAGTCGGCAACTGGAGATTCAGAGGAAATATAAATGATTCTTATCTTAAACTATTGGAGTAAAAAATGTTGAAACGATTTCTTTTAGTTTTTTGTTTATTTCTTGGTTGCAAAGAAGAGGTTGAAACACAAACTCTCGACTGGCCTGTTAAAAGTGTGTCAGAACTAAAAGGCGCATTTTTAACAAGAGAGGGGATCATGGTAAATGGAAATTTGTATCCCTTACCTGCTAAACCCATTCAAGGACAGATTAACTTGCCCTTTTCATGGTTTTTTATTAATGGTGAGAAAGGAATTCAAGGTTTCTATGACTCAAATAGAGTGACCGATGATACATTTAATTTGACTCTATATAACTATAAAAATGGTACAATTGAAAATACTATTTGGGTTAGCGACTATGCTGAATATTATTCTATATATCGTGATATGCTAAATTTCAATGGGTTTCAACGCATAACTCAATACTCAAAATCTTTAGATTTTGAAGGAGTTGTATTTGATTTAGGTGATTTATACCATAAAGAAGAACATAGATTTGGGTCTTTTCTACAGGTAAATGAGGATGAAGTAATAGCCCTCTTAAAGGACAGAGAAAACCAACCTCCGGACGCGCGGCTCGTAAGCATCAACTTAGAAACACGGGAAATAACAACTATACTGAACCACGTTCATTATCGATCTTTGTTTATAGAAAATGAAGATAAAGTCTACTTTTTAAAAGACAACACAATTCAATATTATTCTCTGAGTACAAAAGAAATCACGGAAGAGTATACTTTTGAGGAAGGCGGGATCTTTAGTTATAAAAAAGATTCCGAAGGAAACTATTATATTCAATTTACTCGTGGCGAAAGAGGACCGTTTAGTACGCTTCCCACACCATATTGGTGCATGATAACCCCCTCAGGCGAGAAATATTTGATAGATGGCCTTCCTTTCTATGACTCCAATGATCCGCTGTATTTTGAGGGTATAAGATAATTCCCGTCCCTCAAACACCAACGTTAACTTGCAACGCGGCTTGTCCGCGTTGTCAAGTTGAACGAAATTTTTGATGGCGGGAACCTAGAAATGACCACCAGAATTATGATAGAATAAGGGAGTAAGAAAAAGAAAAGAAAAGGATGAAATACGATGCGTGAGGGACACGGCGGGCGGCGAAGCCGGTCCGAAGGACCGGAGCGGTAGCGTAGCCCAAAGTGGCCCGGCCCCCGCTCGCGGGGGACACGCCCAAAAGACGAAGACTCCGAACCCCCCGGAGACAGGAAGGTACGTCAGTGGTAAAATTCAAGGACGATGGTGTGCCGAAGGCCCTGGACACGATAAAAATCAAGAGACAGTGTCCAGTGCGTCCGCGAGGTCGGTGGCGGAGGGCAGGTGAAGGAGGAGCCGTACCCCACGGTA
>DYOB01000066.1 GCA_020720765.1 Borreliella garinii | reverse complement strand
TTGAGACAAAACTGAGAAAGAAGGAAGAAGAGTGGGTAACACGAGGTCGTCAGGAAGGCGAGAACCTAGGCATACAAAAGGGTCGTCAGGACGAAAAATTCGAAATGGCCAGGCGGATGAAGTCTAAGGGTGTATCGACGGTTGATATTGCTCTCTTCACTGGTTTGACTGAGGAAGAGGTAAGAAGGCTCTAGACGCACTTATCTCCATTATCTCCACCCGGTTGAAGCCCGAAAGTAGCTAGTTTACCGCAGGTTAGTAGCATTGGGTTATTGGTTAGGTGATGTGAGCAGCGGTCAGGTGGTGGGAGCAGGGGTTTTTATCAGGATCATGATAAAATCCATATCTCCATTATCTCCAAACCTATTTAAACCCAGGTATAACCCCGTATTCCAGCACCCTCCACAGTATTAACCACGGGTCCTTCGGGAGTAAAGGCGAGTTGCCTGTGGATTGAGAAGTATTACCGACGAAATAGGCCGATAAATTTCAGGGTTTCTTCTTGAAAAAGAAATCCAGGAAGGCGTGCAACGGCCGGGGAGCGCGTGAGGTCTCTTTTCCGATAAACTCTAAAAGGTTGTCCTCTTTTCCGACAACGAGAAGGATATCGCTACCCTCCATCCTACGGTCGATGTCGAAAAGCTCGTATTCTCCTTTGCTTGCCTTTATTGCCACAACGTTCAAGCCGTGTTTGTTACGGATATCGAGTTGTCGGAGGGTCTTATCCTGGAAACCGTTGGGGACGGTGATCTCCGCCATCACCAGGCCCGCCGAGAGGGGAATAAAATTGAAAAGGAGCTGACTGACCAGGAGGGGTGTGATTCGTTTAGCCGCTTCAACACTCGGGATGATCACCTGGTCCACTCCGAATTTTTCGTAGACTGCGACCATATCTGGATCTTCGGCTCGTACGAGAATACGTTCGGGCTTTCTTTTTTTTATCGTAAGCAAAACCTTGAGGGTTGCTTCAGTTTCACCCCCGAGGTCTATCACAACGGTATCCAGTTTTTCCGGAAGGATACGGAGTATTTCGTCACGCATCCGCACGTCGACAAGGTATATATGCGGGGTAATGTGTTTGAAAGAAGCTATGGTTTCTTCATTGCGGTCGAAAACTAAGGTCTCCACGTTGAATCGCGCCATATGGGTGAGTATGGATTTTCCGAACGAACCCAAACCAAAAATAGTCATATTTTTCATCCGAGAAGTACCTCCGCTTTTGGTCTATGAGCCCTCGGTATATCATCCTTGGGACTCCACACTATAAACGCAAGGAGACCCACCCTTCCAGTAAACATTGCAAGCATAATAATTCCTTTTCCTAACCCTGAAAGCGACGGTGTTACATCGAGACTTAATCCAACGGTCCCGAGAGCAGAAGCTGTTTCAAAAAGCAAGGGTAGCAATCCCCTGTCGGGATGGATCCACCGTTCAGTTACGACAAGCAGGGTGGATAGAAGCAAAAAGACAATAAAGAATCGGGTGAAAAGCAGCACTGCTTTTTGTATTGTCTCGAAACGGATTTCTTCGTGGCCCAAGGTCTTTGAATAGTTTGTACGGTGCCCTCTGAAGAGAAAAACAAGGAACAGGGCAAAGGTAGTGACTTTTACACCCCCTGCGGTCGATCCCGGACCGGCGCCGATAAGCATAAGCGGAATAGACAGGACCTGAGACTGCGTAGAAAGTTCGCTGGTGGGTAGGTAGTTATATCCCGCTGTGCGGGTCATGACCGAATGTATCCAGCTATTGAACCATACTTCGGAGTTTGCCGGGTTACGGCCGGCAAAGGCAATATCAGAATATGCGGTAAGTAAAAAACCGAGAAGGAGTAGGATAGCAGTCATTATAATGACGAGCAGTGAATGTGACATAATGGCTCTCTGACCCTTGGCCATCCTGATTGGTGCGAATTTCTCTAGAATTTCCTGTAGAACCACGTAACCCAAACCTCCGACTATAACCAGGCCCGTCAGCAGGAAAATGGCAAGAGGGAAGTTTTTCCAAGCAAGCAGACTCTCCGGGTACAGAGAAAAACCGGCATTATTAAAAGCACTGACAGAATGAAACATAGCTGAGAAAACCGTGACATCGCTCCTCGGAGTTGTTATTAATACAGCAAGAAACCCAACTGCTTCTATACCGAGGGTAAAAAGAAGGATTCGGGCAATAATCTTCTGGGGTTTGTACTCAACACTCGAAACAAAGAAATCCCTGATAAGATTCCTTTCGGAAAGGGAGAAATTCGTCCTTGGCAGAAGAAAAAGCATGGAAGTTACAGTAATTATCCCCAAACCGCCGAATTGGATTTGGATCATCAGGAGAATTTGACCGAAAAGGGTCATGTCTGCCGGAAGCACCGTAGCCAAACCTGTCACACACACTGCAGAAACCGAGGTAAAAAGTGCGTCGATGAAGGGGGGCGGGGTGGATTTCCATGCCCAATCCTGCGCATAACCCAGGGACCCAATCAGAATAAGGACTATAAAATAGCCAAAAAGGATGAATTTATCCCTTGGAAAGTAGTTTTTAAATTGAGAAGTGAGGGTTTCAAGCTCGCCGAATTGACCCTGGGGGCTGGACAAGCGGGTTAAACGCATGAGAAATCACAGTACCATTATTCTTATAAAAAAAAAAGCCCACGGTTTCCCGCGGACTTTCAAGCTCCCCCGACTGGACTCGAACCAGTGACACTCTGATTAACAGTCAGATGCTCTACCAACTGAGCTACAGGGGAATGTGAGCAAAATATTGCCCACTTTTAATTTTTTTGTCAAGAGTTCCTTTGGCGGGTTTGAAAAAAATTCAAAAGTCCCCGTACAAGCCGTTCTGCGTCAAGTTGGCGGGTGTTGGCAAACCTTAAAGCCCAGGAGTGTTCTTGGTAGGCTACATTGCGCACCTCGGCCAGCATCTTGAAGTCAGCGTCGTTTCCTCTCAGGACGGCCAGTTCCTGGGTTTTTGTGTAGGCTTGCGAACCCAGGAAGGGAATCATCTGTTCGGCAAGCCTTGCGGATTCCCGGTCACCTTCAGCCAGGTATAAACCCAGGCCCATGGGCGCCCTCGGAGAATTATCGGCGTGCAGGGAAAGAAAGAGTTTCACCTTGTGGTTTCCCGAAAAGGCTGCGTTGGCAATCTGGACGCGTTTTGCCAGTCCCGTAGAACCTCCCACTATCCAATCTCCTACGGAATCGGAACTGTTCATGGCGGCGCTGTTATAGACTTCATTCTTTTCATGAATCAGCGTGCGTGTCGCCGGTGTCGTGTCGCGGATCAAATGGTTGGGGGCAAGCGTAGTGAATTGGATTGCTGCTCCGTGTTCGACAAGAAGTGGAACCATTCTCATGGCAATATCGTAGACGTACTCGTCTTCGGTAACGTAGAGGACTTCCCCGGCGCCGTCAGAACTTCTGACTATTGCTCCAGGGTCCAAACCACCGTGTCCTGGATCAATCACAATCATCACACCCTCGAGCAAGGAGCTCTTTCTAGGGCGTGCATTGACGAGAAGTATATACTCGTCCCAAAGGCGTTTAGCCTTTCGGTAGGCTTGGAGCGGGCTCTGCCAATCGCTCTCGTAGTATCTGCCGCTCGGTTGGGTTAACTGTCCGGGGTGGGCGAAATAATAAAAGTCGTTCTGCCATTCAAAGAGTGGAATATCATCTTTTAAAACGACATACCGATCCCAGCGCAGCTCTTCATTTTCTTGAGGAGGGCGGATGTCAATGAGCCTGGAAAGGGACGCCACGGGGTTTGCAGTCGCCTGTGTTTCAGAAACGGTGGCTTCGGGGAGAATCGCATGGATGCTGGGATTCTCCACCGCTGGGCCGTCGGAGACACGGAGTTTCATACCGACACGGATAGTATTGTCCCTAAGACTGTTCCAGCTCCGTAAATGGTTGACACTGACTTGGTATCGGCGTGCTAAGCTGTAGAGTGTTTCCCCTATGGCGACCGTATGAAAAACATCTTCTGTAGCAGGAACGGGTACGGTTGCTGTTGTGGTTTGACGGGTGGGAGAAGCTCCGGGACCTGCAGGACGAAGGCTGGGGATGGCTGCGCTTTGAAACTCCTTAAGCCGCAGAGTCTGCCCGGGAATCAAAGTATCGGATGTCATGGAATTCAATTGCCGGATTTCTTCGACAGGCATGTTGTACAGGACTGCTAGACTCTGCAGGGAATCCATTTCCATAACCTCGTGGCTCAAGGGGAGGCTCTCTGGTTTTCTGACCCTTACTAGCTGACCAGGACGCAATTGAGGTGAACTTAAAGAATTGATTCCCAGAAAATCTTCGATGCTGATACCGTAAGTTTGGCTGATGCGGAAAGCAGTTTCACCATCCCTTACACGGTGAACTTGCGTGACAGAAGGTCTGATCAGGAGTTTCATACCTGGATGCAATTGCGATGTTTCAAGGGAATTGAGGCGAGCGAGATCATCCGGTCTTAGAGCATACTGTCTGGCTATCATCTCAAGAGTATCACCGGTTCTAACCGTATAGGTTCCGGGTTCAAGCAAGGGTGCAGCCTGTTCCGGCTGTGCGGGCTGGACGAGAAGTTTCTGGCCGGGTCTGATCCGCTCCGAAGGCAGTCTGTTCCATGCCAAAAGATTGTTGACAGAAGTGTTATACATTCGGGCGATGGAATACAGAGTTTGATTATTTTGGACAATGTGTTCCCGGACTTGCGCTGTCACCTGGCCGGGTAATGCAAACTGAAAAAGAAACACCAGAAAAAGATAAAAAGATTTTTTCACGGCAAAGGCTCCTCCCTATTATTGTCGGGAGGATTCTCTTAGGAGTTGAATGACTTGCTGGTCTTCCCTCGTCAAATCTTCCCATTCTAAGACAAGCTGACCCGTGTTTCGCATAACACGTGCCGACCAGTTGAGAATTTGTCCCGAGACTTTTATCGTGCAGGGGTTGAGAAGATCCGAAACGGCGATATCGTTGATGCTCTGGCGGAAGTCCGGCTTGAATATTCCCCCGTCCTTCTCGAGCCGTGTGAGTATCCCGCTTATCATCTGGTGGGTGCGGGGGTGGCGGAACACAAGGTTGAAACCTGCTTTGTTTCCATCCGACATGACCTGGCCCGGTAGAACGGGGAAACTCCTGTAGCGCAGGTAAACATCTTGGAACTGGCGAAAGAGATCTTTAGGGCCCTTCTCGGCGTTCAGGATGGCGTTGATTTCCAGGTAGAGCGCCTTCTCGGCTTCTTCCATGCTTGAAGCTACGCGGTTAAAAAGGACGAAGACGCATTCTTCACGAGTGAAGTCTTCCCTGACGAGTCTCACCATGATCTTCCAATGCCTCGGGAAATCCTGTTGGGAATAGAGGATGGCCTGGGGCATGATCTCGGCTATATTGTCCAGAGCCTTGATGGGATTCTGGTAATGGACGAGACCTGAACCGTAGGGTTCGAGGCTATCCCGAAGATCGTCGGCCAGGTTGTGGTCTGCACCCACGTACATGACTATCAACGTTGACGATTTCCTGACATTGCCACATCCTGAAGGACTTCCATGTAGTAGTCCGTTAGTTCCCAGTAGCGGTCTTTTCTCGAGAGGATAAAAACAAAACGCCTTCTCGAAGTGAAGTCGACCTGGTCGTACCAGAGAAGGGTTCGCACCTGCGCGGTTCTCGAATCATACTCGGTTTTTTCTATTTCCCAACCTGTGGGGATCCTCACAAGTTCGGGGTCCTGGGTCCAGAGTTTCTGGCGGAATTCCATAAGAAAGCGTTCGCGTACGGCTTGGGCCGAACGGCGGAAGAGATTGTTCCTCACGGGGTCTTTCCGGTAGAGTTCTTCAAGGTTGATATAGAGAAAGTACATGGCCTCCCTGCCTTCTTTTCGGGCGGTGAGGATGCGGCGTATCACATTATCAGGGCTCAATTCTTCCCTTGTCAAATACTCTTCCCTGGCTTCGTTCATCCTCATCTGGGAGGTTTGTTGGCCCTGCATAGGACTTTCATCCTGAGGCCGTACCATTAGGGTAATCCTGTTTGTACGGTTGACTGTATTCTGGTTTCTTGGGTCCTGGACAAAAAGCCCGTAGACCTCATAAAGTCCAGGTTGGGACAATCTCAACCACTGTTTTAAGTCAGACCTGAAGCTGAAAGACTCTCCGGGGTTGAGAACAAGGGGCTGGATAAAAATTTCCCTTTGACCCTGGTGGGCGAGGAGGGTATCCGTTTCCTGCCTTTCGCCTGGAAGCCCCATCCCGGTTTGGAGCACTGCAAAAAACCTGATATTCATCGGTCTCTGCTGTGCCATATGCAAAAGCAAGGGATCTGCTCCGTTGTTTGTCAGCGTAACGAGGATGGGTACCTCGGAATTGGGGTAATAGGGTTTGACATCATCAAGCCGGATCATCGCCGAAAGCTCGGTTGGACCGTTCATGAGATTTTGTGCCGTGAGATTGCTTAAACCCCCAAGAATCAGCATAATCCACGTACTGTGCTTGACCATTCCCACCTCTCTTTGGTTTAATCATCGGAATTTTTTATGCAGACCTTACTATGTAATGACATTTTCAGCCTTCTCTCTGATGAAGATCAAGCCAAATCACTTCTAGATGCGCTCAAAAATCTTAAGGAAATCCACGTCCAAGGGCTTGAGGGGAGTACCGCTGCGGTCTACCTGAGGTTTCTCCAGGACAAACTCGGTGTTCCCTTCCTTGTCATCACTCCGGGTGAATCGGAAGCCCAAGGTTTTATACAGGATTGGGAAGCGCTTTCGGGTGAATGCGGGTTTTTTCCCGGATGGGGCACTCTCATGTACCAGGATGTGTCCCCCCATCCAAGGTTATTCGGACAGCGTTCCAGGACCTTGATGATGCTCCGGGATGGACTCAGTGTCGTAGTTTCCCCGATGAGGGGGGTTCTTTCCCGTCTTCCCGCACCCAAAACTTTTGATTTACTCGTGATGAAGTTTGCCCGCGGGAAAAACCTCAATGTTTCAGGGCTTGCCGAACGACTTAGCGGTTTGGGGTACGAAAGAACGCCGAGGGTTACTGTCCCCGGGGAATTTGCCCTCCGCGGCGAAGTCTTGGACATCTTCCCTGCGGGTGAAGACGAGGCCATCAGAGTTGTTTTTGAATTCGACACAGTGGAGGAAATCCGGTACTTTAACCCCATTTCCCAGAACAGCAGCGACGTCCTGGAAGAATTCCGCCTTGCCCCCATGAGGGAGCATTTTTTTACCCCTCAAGAGGCACTGAAGTTAGCTGAACTTTTGGATACCAAGTCCGCAGAAAATTTTCAGGCTACTGGGCATTTCCGCAACGAAGAACTCTATTACAGTTTGGGTTCCCCCGTGACGCTTACAGAATATTTTTCCGAAAAACCCTTAATCGTTTGGTTGGGCTGGGAACGCCTTGCGGCCTCCGAGGATGGCTTTTTTAAAGAGCTAGAATTTGCCAGGGACGAGGCCTTTAAAGAAGGCCGCGAACGCCCCTTGGTGAAAGAGGTGGTTCACCGAATCGGGGACATTAAAAGCGGTAATACCCTCATCTCTCATAACCTTGCGGACGATATTTTACCCTTGCCTCTGCGTTTTCTTTCACCTACACGGAATTACCACGGGGAGGTCCAGAGGTTTCAACAAGAGGCTGAGGACCGCTTGGCTTCGGGGTGGTCTGTTTCTGTTTTTGCTGAAAGCGAACAGCAGGCTAAAAGGCTTGAACAGATTCTCCGCAACCCCCAAATCCGTGTTTACCCCCACGGCCTTTCAGGAGGTCTTGAGTTTGAGGGAGTTAAATTTTTTGCTGTCCATGAAAGTGAAATTTTCGGCAGGAAACGAAAACGGCCGGAGAGCCTTCGACACGTTCACGCCCAGGCAATCGACAGCTTCGTCGACCTTTCCCCTGGTGATCTTGTCGTCCATGTCAATTATGGGGTGGGAAGATTTCTTGGAATCGATAGGATCAAGGCCGGCGGCACCGAACGCGATTATATCAAACTCGAATACGCGGGTGAGGAAACTGTTTTTATTCCCATCGAGCAGGTCAACCTTGTTCAACGTTACATTGGTAACGAAGGAAGGGAACCCAAACTCGACAGCCTTGGAGGGAAGACCTGGGAGAAAAAGAAGACACGGGTAAAAAAGGCTGTCGAGGATCTTGCAGACAGGCTGACTGTTCTCTATGCAAGAAGGCGTGCTGCCACGGGTTTCCGATTTCCCCAGGACAACGAATGGCAATTAAGTTTTGAAGCGGACTTTCCTTTTGAAGAAACCGAGGACCAGCTCCTTGCGCTTGTGGATATAAAAGCGGATATGGAATCAGAGCGTCCCATGGATAGGCTGCTATGCGGAGACGTCGGGTTTGGAAAAACCGAGGTCGCACTGAGAGCGGCTTTTAAGGCGGTAACCGGCGGGAAGCAAGTTGCATTCCTAGCACCGACAACCATCCTCGCGGAACAGCATTATGAAACTTGTCTGGAACGCTTCCGACGTTTCCCTGTCCGCATAGCCATGCTCAGCCGTTTTGTCGACCGTTCCAAACAGAAGAAAATTCTCGACGAGCTTGAATCAGGGGAAATCGACTTTCTTATAGGCACCCACCGGATTCTGCAAAAAGACATTGTTTACAAAAACCTTGGTCTTTTGGTCGTAGATGAGGAACAGCGGTTCGGGGTCAAGGACAAGGAACGCTTGAAAGAAATGCGTGCATCCATCGACGCCCTGGCGATGAGCGCAACTCCGATACCGCGCACGCTTCATATGAGTCTGCTCAGAATCCGCGATATGAGTCTTTTGAAAACACCGCCCAGAAACAGGCATCCTATCGAAACCGTTATCCAGGAGTTCGAACCCGGCGTAATCCAGAAAGCCATAAGGCGGGAACTGCAGCGGGATGGCCAAGTTTTCTACCTCCACAACCGCATAGAGGGACTCGACGAGGTCCGGCTTTTTCTCCAGACCCTGTTGCCCGAAGTCCTTATCGAAACGGCGCACGGACAATTGCCGCCCCACGAACTGGAAGACATTATGCACAGGTTTATCCACGGAGCTTTTCAAGTTCTAGTCAGTACGACTATCATTGAAAACGGCATCGATATCCCGAATGTCAATACTATTATTATCGACAGGGCCGACATGTACGGTATCAGCCAGCTCTACCAACTCAGGGGAAGGGTGGGACGGTCGGGTCGTATGGCCCATGCGTATTTGTTGTATCCCCAAAAAAGGGCACTGACCGAACTCGCCATGAAGCGCCTCCAGGTCATCAGCGACTTTACCGAACTGGGCAGCGGGTTTAAAATTGCCATGAAAGACCTCGAGGTCAGGGGGGCTGGTAACTTGCTCGGCGGCGAGCAGAGCGGTGAGATAGCCAGCGTCGGTTTCGATATGTACCTCAGGCTCCTCGATGAAGCTGTCGCCGAGCGGCTTGGTGAGGGCTCAGAGAAAAACTACGAGATCGTTCTCGAGCTCGACTACTCAGGGTTTATTCCGGACTTTTATATATCAGAACCCATGGAAAAAATGGAAGTGTATAAGGCCATTGCCTCCGTGAGCGAATCTGCGGATCTAAGCCGGGTGAAGGAATTTATTACAGATAGGTTCGGACCCATGCCCGAAGCGGTGGCGAGTTTGATGGGACTGGCTGAGATCCGTGTCCTTGCCCGGGGACTCAAGATCCAGCTCCTCAGGGAAAAACTGGGTTTTTGCCGCATCGAGTTCCAGAGTGTTTCGGATCTCCCTTTTGAGAAAATTATGAAACTGATTCAGAAAGACCCTGAAGCAGTGCGGCCCCTTCCCGATGACCCCAAGGCGCTTTTAATTCAAACTACAAATATAAGTCTGGAAGAGAAACCGGCATTTATCAAAGAAAAACTCGAAGGACTTCTCCATGGATAAGTATGGAACCGTAAAAAGTTTTGTTATCCGAGGCGGCAGGATGAGGGAATACCGCAAGAAGGCCTTCGACGAGTTGTATGAAAAACACTCGGTATCTAATGATCCAAATACGTGGTTAGAATTTTACACACCTTTTCAGCGGCGTATTCTGGAAATAGGTTTCGGGATGGGCCACGCAACGGTGGCAATGGCTGCAACCAACCCGGACTGGGGCATTATCGGCATCGAAGTCCACCCTCCGGGTGTTGCCCGCGTTTTACAGGAAATAGAAGATCGTTCTCTAAAAAACTTGAAGATCCTTAAAGATGACGCGTTAACGCTTTTAATGAAAATCCCTCACCACCTTCTCGATGGAATTCACGTTTACTTTCCCGATCCCTGGCCCAAAAACCGTCACCAACGCCGCCGTTTGGTGAAGCTGGGTTTTCTGGAAAATGCAGGGAAAATCCTCAAACAGGGCGGATACCTGCACTTTGTCACAGACTGGGAAGACTACGCCCTCGAGGTCCGCGGCATTATCCAGGGTTTGAAAGGGTGGAAAATCGAGGGTACGGAATGGTCTACACCCAGAATATGGCGAATCCAGACCAAATTTGAAGCCCGGGCATTAAAAGATGGGCGTTTGATTTTTGAAATTTATGCGTTACACTAAAGTCGGAGGATCTATGAAAATTACCCATATCGTTGTTTTCCTGATGACGGTCGCCTTTTTGGGCGCCCAGGATATCAAGCTGGAAATCCAGTTGGCAAGCCTTCCTCAGAACGTGGAACAGCTTATCGTCGCCCGCGCAGACCTGGGAAGGCATCCCTCGGGGGCTGCGGTTCTTTTTATAACCGGCCTGATGAAATACGCCGAGAACCCCGCTGTCGGCGGTCCGATGCTGATTTCCATGCTTACTAATGACGGAAGCCAGATGGTAAGCTCCAGTGCGCCCGGTTCTTACCGCGGATTCACTTTTAGCAGAGACAACAAGTACCTCTTGGATCGCCTTGCTCCCATGGCTTACGTTCCCAATACCTACGTTGCCGGAACACAGCAAGCAAACGGGTACGCCCTGCCCTCCGGCCCTTACGTCTTTGAATTCCAGCCCAACCCAAGATCGGTTATCAGCGAAACCGAGGTTAGAATTTATGTGAAGTGCACCGGAGGTGTGATGCCCCGGCCCATCCGTTTGAAGCTGAATAGTGAAGGAATCTGGAAGGTGTCCGAGTTTTCCAGCCTGGTGGTTGGAATCTCCAACCTGCCTCCTTCCGGCGAAAGGGATGAACTCTAAAGGTCTTGTACACTTGCCTCCAGTTGGTTAACTTAATGCTGGAGGCGCTTGAATGAACACTGATAGAAAGGCAACCCTTGAAGACCTTGAAAAGTCTTTTTTGGATCACTACGCCGTCGTAGCTGAGAAGAGCAACTTTTTCGACTCCGCTTTTTACGAGAAGTTCAACGTCAAGCGTGGATTGAGAAATAATGATGGGAGCGGGGTAGTCGTAGGGCTCACCGAAATCGGCGAGGTCCACGGCTATACCGTAGAAGAGTTTGAAAAGAAACCTTGCGAAGGGCGCCTGCGTTACCGTGGTTACGACGTGGTTGACCTGGTAAAGGGAGTTCAGGAACGCGGCGGACTTTCAGGCTTCGAGGAAACCATATTTCTCCTACTCTTCAACGCTTTGCCGACGCAGACAGAACTCGAAAACTTCACAAAGCTCCTAGGAAATCTCAGGTCGCTTCCTCCAGGTTTCAAGGAAGACGTGATCCTCAGATTCCCCAGTCCGGACATCATGAACCAGCTGGCGAGGTCGGTACTTTTTAACTACTCCTTCGACGAGAACCCCGAAGACAACAGTGTAAAAAATGTTCTTCGCCAGAGCGTTGAATTGATTGCCCGTTTCCCCGTGATGGTTGCCTACGCCTACCAAGCCAAGCGCCACTACCACGATGAAGGAAGCTTGGTTATCCATACCCCGGACCCAAAGCTGAATACCGCTGAAAACCTTCTCTTGATGATCAGGGGGCCCAAGAACTACTCGAAACTCGAAGCCGAGCTCCTGGACCTCGCCCTGGTCCTCCACGCAGAACACGGCGGAGGAAATAACTCGACCTTTGCCATGCGGCTGATCACCAGCGCCATGACCGACACGTATTCAGCCATTGCCGGAGCCATTGGGTCGCTGAAAGGCATCAGGCATGGTGGGGCCAATATTAAGGTCCGCTACATGATCGATAATATTAAATCGAATGTTCCGGATTATTCGGATGAAAAATTGCTCCGCGACTACATGGTGAAAATTGTTAAGAAAGAGGTGTTTGACAAGAGAGGCCTTCTCTATGGTATAGGACACGCGGTCTACACCCTCTCGGACCCCCGAGCGATACTTCTTAGGGAACGTGCGGAAATCCTGGCTAAGGATAAGGGCTATGAGAAAGAGTTTCAGCTCTATACAAATATAGAAAAACTCGCCCCGGAAGTTCTCCACGAGGTCAAAGGACCGGGGATCAAAGATCTCTGCGCAAACGTGGATCTGTACTCCGGCTTTGTTTACGAGATGTTGGATATACCCCAGGAGCTTTTCACTCCCATTTTTGCTATCAGCCGAGTTGCTGGATGGTGTGCGCATAGGCTTGAGGAAATCGTCAGCGGTGGTAAGATTATTCGTCCCGCTTATAAAAGTGTGATTAAACTCCCGGTTTACACATCCATTGAAAAAAGAGTCTCGGGTGAGACTCAAAAAAAGGGGTAGGGTATGGACGCACTGAAAGAGGACCTCGAAGTACGGCAGAGACCCGAAGAAGGGTACCGCCGCTGGTTCTTTAACGACTTCTTCGATGTTATCCTCTGGTATACCAACAAGGGCGGGGAAATTATAGGTTTTCAGGTCTGTTATGAAAAGAATACAACCGAGGAGAAGGCCTACACCTACGAGTTCTCAACGCAGAGCCACCACTTTGTCTCCTCGCTGAACCAGCCCATAAGTTTGGGCAATCTAGGGTCGGCCCTGCTCCAAGGGGATGCCGGGAAAATCCCACTTGCCGTCATAGAGAGGCTGAAAGAGGAATCGGGAGAGTTGTCTCCCGATGAGTTATCATTAATCCAAAATCAAATGCAGAAATTCAACGACAAATAACCCAAGCTCCTAG
>DYOB01000283.1 GCA_020720765.1 Borreliella garinii | reverse complement strand
GTTCTGGTAAATTCCGCGCCAATTGCGCATATTTCCGCTTGATAAACTGCCAGGAGCCAAATGAAATCCAAGAATCGATTCTCACCAAACTTAAATATCCTGTTGGGATTCCTGCTGGGTGGATTGGTGTTATCTCTCTGCTTCGGGGTTGGCGCCTCATCCATAGTCCGCGCGCAGGAAGTACCCACGCCCGTCACAAATGATTATTACACAGTCACGCTGGAAACCCTTTCGAATGGAACAACCATTGAAGAAAATATTATCAATGGACCATCTTCGCCGCCGTCCGGTTTTGAGATTGAGCGACAATCGGTTTTACTAGAAAAAGATTTTAGTTCTGCAAATGTACACATATTAACAACACCCGCCTTCAATTGGGTCTTTGGCTGTTCCGCGGTTTCAGGAGCAATGATTGCCGGGTATTATGACCGAGTAGGGTGGCCGAACATATACACTGGACCAACAAATGGCGGCATTATCCCGTTGGACAACAGCTCCTGGCCTACCTGGTCAGATGGGTATACTTCATATCCAAGTTGTCCGTTAATTGCCTCCAAAAATGGGGTGGACGGCAGGACAACTTCCGGCTCCATAGATAATTACTGGGTCAGTTACAATAGTAACGCATCGGATCCATACATAACAAATGGCTGGGTACAGCATAGTTGGGGAAGTGCGATTGGGGATTACATGAAGACCAGTCAATCTGCTTTTAACAATACGGATGGGTCAACCGCATTCTATAATTATATAAATTCAGCCGTCCCGTTAACCTGTGCCGTTATGGCAAGCAATTTACTGCCCGATGGTACTTTAGGAAGAAAACTCTTTTACGAAGCCAGGGGGTACGTCGTGACAGATTGCTATAACCAGAAAACGGACAACATAATCACTGGCGGCTTTTCGTTTAGTCAATTCAAAGCTGAAATTGATGCCGGACGTCCAGTGATGCTCAACCTTGCTGGTCACACCATTGTCGGCGTTGGTTATGATGATTCTTCGAACCTGGTATATCTTCACGATACCTGGGACTATCTCACTCACACCATGACCTGGGGAGGAAGTTATGCAGGCATGTCGCTCCAGTCTGTTAGCATAGTAAACCTTCAAGGGACCATTTCCCCGCCCTCATTTACCATCACTGGCAACGCTGGGGTGGGAGGGGCTATTTTGAGCTATACGGACGGCGCGCCTAAAACAGCCACAGCAGATGGAAGCGGCTTGTACTCCTTCGAAGTGCCGTCTGGCTGGTCCGGCACAGTGACGCCGACCAAGTCTGGGTATACATTCGCGCCGGTTAACAAGAACTACGTCAACGTGCTTGCAAATCAAACCAATCAAAATTACGTCGCCGCAATTGACACACCGCCAAGTGTGCTATCCATCCTGCGAGTGAATGAGAATCCTACTGCCCTGAAAAGTGTGTGCTTCTCCATTTTATTCTCAGAAGCTGTGATAAACGTGGACAAAGGCGACTTTACCTTGAACACCAGTGGCATATCAGGCGCGACCATAAGTGAGGTTAGTGGTACAGGCACGACATACACTGTGACAGTCAATACCGGCACTGGCGACGGCTCCATCAGTTTGGAGATCGTTACTACAGACATAGCTGATTTGACTGGAAATTCGCTTGGCGGATTACCTTTCACTGGCAGTGAAACTTATATAACCGTAAGCAGGCCCGACCTGATCATTACAAACGTAACCCTAATTCCCGAAGTGCCAACACCTGATCAAACTTTTGAGGTAAGCGTTACCATCACAAATCAAGGCAAAGCAGCAGCCACTGGTGATGTTTATCGTGATATTTATATTGACAGAGACCCCGCTGCTGATCTTATTTCATCAACAGGATGCACATCTGTCGGCGAATTCTCCAGATCAGATTATTATGCGAGCTTCGACCCTGGAATGTCTGATACCAAGATCATAACCATAACCGATGGTCTACCAAGTGGCGTTCACCAGATTTTTGCTTATGTAGACGCCCGCTGCTTGATTGACGAAAAATAATAAAGTGGCAACCAAAGCCATAGGATCGAGAGAAATGCATTCCATGTTTCCACTGTGAAGATGAAAACAAATTAACAGCATTGACATATGACTCCACTGCAAAAAGGTTGCTTTGCCACACAGACCGCAGAGTTTTTTGAGTTTTTCTCTCGTGTTTTCTCTGTGAACTCTGTGGCAGAATTGGTTTTTGCAGTGGAGTCACATAT
>DYOB01000282.1 GCA_020720765.1 Borreliella garinii | reverse complement strand
AAAATTGCCAGGGCTAAATCCAATTATGCCAAATGAGTTTTACGGGACACTAGGTAATCAAACCGAACGGCAATCTTCAAGCGGAATAATTGTTTCCACGGGCATGGGCTCCACCGGTTGGCTCAAAAGTGTCCTGGCCGGAGCCGGGGGAGTTTCGGGCGCTGCCATGGTCGAAAGCTCCTTTGCCTGGGACGCCCGGTACCTGATGTTTTCTGTCCGCGAGCCTTTCCCGAGTGCCTCCACCGGTGCCACCCTTGTCTACGGAAAAGTAACACCGGAAGCCCCTCTGAAGGTTTTATCACAGATGCCAGAAAACGGGGTGATCTTCAGCGACGGTATGGAAAATGATTTCCTTGAGTTCCGATCGGGGGTCGAAGCCGAGGTGGGAATAGCGGAAAAAACAGGGCTTATTGTGATGTGAGATCTCCTACTGGATTTTTCCAGTACTTGGGTTTAATTTGTTGAAGAGGAGTCCTTGATGCGAAAAACTGTACTTTTATTTATCTTATCAACCGCTTTGTTAAGTGCCCAACAGGGCGGTTGGACAAATTTAGCCCAAACCAAAGTCGCCGTTCTCGAAACCGAAACCCGGGTAACTGGAGAATCACTGGATACAAAAACTCTTACCGAAATATTCCAGTCCGCCTTGGTGGATCAACGGGCGTTTATCGTGGTTGAGCGCACCAGCCTGGATCGTGTTCTCGCAGAACAGGAACTCCAAATTTCGGGATTGACCGAGGCTCAAATCAGCCGTGTTGGACAGCTTGCCGGGGCTAATAAGGTTTTGAGCCCTTCCATCAGTAAACTGGGCAGCAATTTTATCTTTGTAATCCGATCCATTGATACAACATCCGGGGTTGTGGACCTCAGCGACCAGGCCTCCGCGGCAACCATAGACGAGTTGGTGCGTGTTCTTCCTGAAATGGCCCGGCGCATGGTTCGTAAAGCCCGCGGCGAACGCGTAGGTGACTTTAATCAACAACAGACCGGGGTAAACCCTCCGGCAAGCAACCCTTCCGAGAGGCCATTGCATGCACCCGAGGGTATCCAGATATCTGCAACAGGAACGGCTAACGATAACCAGGGGCAGCCGGAAAATGTGGCCGATCGCGATCCTCTCACCTGGTGGTTAGCCGAAGCCCGTTCGCAACCTCGTGTGACTCTAGAATTCGAACGCCCCTTTATGGCCAATAATGTAGAAATTGTCCTCAACCCCGTTCAGGAAGCACGTCGGGAAGCGCCCATTAGGCTTTTAAGTTTTGCGAAACGCATCAGGCTTCGGGTCAACGACGGTGCCCAGCGCGAGTTCGACATTCCAAGGGACATGGTTGTTTTCAATTGGGACATTCCAGTAGCCATCGAGCTTCGCAAGGTGGAATTAACCATTCTTGAAATTTGGCCGGGCCGAAGACCAGTGACAGGTGTGGGTGAAATCCTCGTTGGAATGAAAGAACCAAGGGGCGGCAGGCGTTAGGGAATCAATCCCAGCACCTGAACGCACAGCATTATAAAAATCATAGGAGCCTGTTGCGCTTGAGATTTTGACACAGGACTCCTTTTATGATTCCAAACACAGGTTCCACAGTAGTCTTGCGTTTCTTATACAACTCCTTGGCCCTGTCCGTCTCCATTGCTTCTTTCATTTCTATGACCCACTTCTTGTGGTGTTTTTTCGGCGGTTTGAGCTGGGGTGGGAGTGTGGACGAAAGTCAAATTTCCTTGGTTGCCTTAACGGGCTTGGTTGGATTGAAAACTCTCCAATGGCACAAGCTCGGCCGCCTCAACGCTTTTGTATCGTGGTGCCATGGGTAACAAAGTATCACACAGTTCAACCTCAAGTAAATTCCTGCGGTCTCAAGCGCAACAGGCTCTTAGGGTGGGAAGGTAACTTTTGGGGCCACGCCACTTTCGGGGCCAGATTTGACCCCTGGGACTTTCTTGCCTACGTTATCGGGGCGGTTTTGGCGGCCAGAATCCTTAATAGTTCCGGACAATCAAATAACAATTAACCCACCCCAAGTGAGTGAGGTGGGTGTGTTTGTAAAAAACGCCACTTTCGGGGCCAGAAAAGAACCCGCGCGAGTGCTTTGAAGTTTATTTTACCACGCCTACTCGGTTTCTAACGGTATTTGTGCTAGATATAAAGAACCATCCTGTTGAGG
Source organism: Borreliella garinii (assembly GCA_020720765.1). GTDB lineage: Bacteria > Spirochaetota > Spirochaetia > JABEVK01 > JABEVK01 > DYOB01. The sequence continues at coordinate 63 of DYOB01000282.1, read as the reverse complement.
AATAGCTAAAGGTAACCTCTAAAAAGTACCCTCTCTTTACAGAATAGAGCAAAATCTGATATC
>DYOB01000281.1 GCA_020720765.1 Borreliella garinii | reverse complement strand
CGGGACTGGTAAATGTTGCTCCCTGGTCAGTGTTGAAGATTTCCGGGTTCCCATATTTCTGGATAGCATCTTCCAAAGCCTCCATGCAAAAAAATCTGTCACAAGTGTTGGACAACTTCCTGGAGAGCACAGCCCGGGTTGCCCAATCCACAATAGCGACCAAGTAAACCCAGCCCCGGCGTAAGCGGATATATGAGTTTGATCCTGAGAATGGCCATGAGACGACGTATACGCTTCCTGTTAACGGTATATCCCTCCAATGCCAAGGCATCCCTCAGCATCCGGCTTCCCCAAGTAGGATTTTCTGTATGTAACTCGTCAATCCGCCGAAGCAGGTCCATGTTGAACTCACTCTCATGAGAAGGCGTGTAATAGTAGCCGGAATGGGAAAGGGATAATAACTGACACTGCTGCTGGATAGTGAGGTCCACATTTTCCTCAATCATGGCACGCCTCTCCACGACTCGGAGATTCCCAGCTTTTTTAGCCAGTCAATTTGAATGGTCTGGTGCCCAATGGTTTTCACAAGATCCTCTTGAGCTACCACGGATTCCGTTTCTGATTTTGAGAGTTTATTGCCAAAGATTCCAGCACCTTGCTCCATCAGCTGTCGTTTCCAGGTACTGATGAGTGTCTGATGGACCTTGAATTCGGCGGCCAACTCTGAAAGCTGTTTTTCTCCCTTGATCGCTGCGATGGCCACCTTGAACTTGAACTCCTTGGTGTAATGATTTCTCTTACCCGTTCTCATTTCCTTTCTCCTTCATAACATCAAGCCGACAAGCTTACGTTCTTGTCCAGCTCTGTGGGTCCATTATAACTCCAGCCCCCCCCCTATCCTACCACACCTTCCGCCACGTCGCAACCAAAAAAATTGATTTCTAACACGATCAGTGAAGGAAAAGCCGAAGACGGGAAAGCGTGGGGGCCGTGCGCGGCGCTAGCCGCCTGTGTGTCCCGCAGGGACCCGTGCGTGGCGAAGCCACCCGTGCTTAAGAATGTTTTATCACGGGTGATGTCGGTATAGCCGCCATCACACACGGGCAGCCTGCGGCTGCACACGGACCTCCCTGCGGGAGGCACACGGCCCCCTCGCTCTCCCTAAAATGAATCACCTGCCTCCTAGTATTTTTCATTGTATCTCTCGCTTCTCGCAGTAAAGGCGCTACGGCCTTGACAGCTCGACGCTCCGAGATGGCTCAGGCCATCAGGAGGCAGGAAATGATCGACTTGTTGGAAAGGGAGTTATCTTCCCAAGTGGTATCAGCTTTGTTCGAGGTACATCGGGGTATGGGGCCGGGGCTTTTGGAGTCGGTTTACGAAGGGGCTCTTGAGGTAGAGTTGACGGATAGGGGTTTGAAGGTGGAAAGGCAAAAGCAGTTTAAGTCGTTTTATAAAAGGCGCTTGGTGGGTGAGTATTTTGCGGACATGGTCGTTGAGGGAAAAATAATTATTGAAGTGAAATCTGTTTTGGAATTGAACCAAGCCATGAAATTCCAGTTGCTCAACTATATGCGCCTTGCACGTATTCGCGTGGGTTACTTGGTCAATTTCCGTGGGGCAAGGTTGGATTATACACGTCTTATTTTATAGTTCTCCGTGTTCAAAAACTTTAGCATGGGTGATGTCGGCGCACACGGGCCTTGGTGCCGAGTTTTTTCATCCAGAGGTGTTCATGGGTAATTTGCTCGTGTCTGTCCAGGGCGGCGGGGAAGGTTTTAGAATAGGAAGCTAAGTTACTACTCCATAGATGGCTAGGTTATCAACCAATTCACGAATACTTCCTACCGCAATGGCCCAGATTCTATCAGAAAGAATTTCACCGTAGTCATGAGCGAGTTTATTTCGCATTCCAATTATTTTGGACCAGGGAATATTGGGCATAGTAGACTGTGTTTCCTGAGAAACGTGGTTCGCCGCTTCGCCAAGGATTTCAATGAGCCGTTCGAAAGCGAAGTTCTTCATTCGATTGTCATCACCGGTGATAAAGTTCCTATAATCACCGGTTTCCAGGTTCCGCTTTTGACATAAGAAGGGGCGGTCCTTTATGGTGTTGTTACCAAACAATACCAAAGGAAAACCGCCCCATGTGTCAAAAGGAGTATAAGTTGCTCAAAGCCCGTTTTTTTCATCAAATTTAGCATGAATTTCCTCAAATTTTTGTTTTGACCACTATCAGGGGCACTATCTAAACAAAAAATGCTGACGCAACATAACCACCTCCATTATCTCA
>DYOB01000280.1 GCA_020720765.1 Borreliella garinii | reverse complement strand
GGCTTATTTGTCCATAAATTTATCATGATAAGGAGACACACATGAAAACCGAGATTAATTGGAAGAATGTTGTTGGATCATTGTACCGCCACCCGGCCATCTTGGCTAAAATACAGGCTGTCAGCAAGGCCCCCTTGGCAGATGACCCGCAAACAGTTATTCGCGCGCTGGCACTTACTTTCGCAAAAAACCAGCCTTTTTTTCGGAATCCGCTTACAGCCACATTGAACAACAGCGAGGTCTTCAAGGCGGCAGTCTGGGCCATTGGCAGCAACATGAAGGTTTGGGACCTATTTTTGAGCAAGGAGAGTGAGTTACGGACAACACTGCATAATTACGATCCTTCCGCCACGCATGCGGATGTCATTGCTGGCAAAATCACAGTAGCGTCGCTTGCAAAGTTTTTTCCAGGGACGACCAAAAGTGCTGATGTCGGGGCGGTTATTAAATGGGCAGCCCTGCTCGCAGCCTATCCTAATTATTATCAGCACATAGTAACGGTCGCCACAATTTTTGCTGGTGGCCTTGGTGGGCATCATTTGTTGCCTGCCCCTTATCAGTTGCCAGAATTGTCTATTTGTCTGGCAGGTTACTTTGCTGACCCACCTAATAAATGGCCAGGGCGCAGTCAGCTACCCACCACTTTTCCAGCAACTCCAAAATGGCCTGGAATGAAGTATGCTTTGGGGATAGAATTTCTGCGCAATTTAGGCTGGCCAGGGTTTAAACCCGATCGGCATATCATGCGGTTATTCGATACATGGTTGCCTGGTCATTATGATAGGAATAAACCTACAAGCGATGTATTGCGTCTTGCCAATATGATTGGCAGTAGGCAGCAAGATCTTCTGAAGTTTATTCATTACGCACAGCTCGGGATCACCTTGTCTCCACCTCCTGATACCATGCCGCTGACATTTGCGGATAACCTTCTGTGGATGCTTGGCTCAGAGGTCGAAACAAAAAAAGTCACAGACGCAGACAAGGGGGAAAGCGGAAAAAAATATTTACTGCACAAACAAACAAACCTCACTGTCCCTTTTGCCAAAACCCATGTGGAGACTCTTGCCGGAAACAAGTGGGACCAGTGGGTCAATGAAATTTTGCAGGATATGACGCTCTGGCAACTCGGAGATTTTGAACCACTGGGCAAAAATCGGGTTTGGGCGCAGCTCTCATCTCTCCAGTCAATCCTTATGGTTCCAGCAAATTGTATGCGGGACGCTCGTACTGTTTGGGGAAGTGGAGGATGTAATGAACCAGACAGTTCTTTAGATTATGAAGACTGGGATAAATTTGAAGAAGATTATGACGATGACGATTTTTATGAAAATGAGTCCTGCGGAGAAGACGGGCCCTATGATCGGGATTACTCACGCGAAGAAGCAGAGAATCCTGATGCAAGTGACAGAAAGGCAACGGGGAGTGAGCATACACTACACCCACACGGCCTAGATGACACATGGGATGAGTGGGAGGAACAAGAGGATGTTGTCCGTCAAAATCCTTGCATGGACCGTGATAGGGCAACCGTAATCGTGATTGAACGCTATGGAATCTACACAGCATCTCTGGGCGACTTTGTCAGTTCTGCTCATTGGCAGGGGACTTCAACGGCTCTATACTCCAATCTGGCAGCCTATCTTAAACAAAACCCAGAAAAAACTGGCCCAGCGATCATTCTATGCCCGGAATTGATCCAAAAAATTCCATCATATATCCGAAAGGACATAGAAAAAATCAATTCTGACCGCCTGTTACCTGATGGATGTACAGCAACCATGTTCGCTTTACGGAAGGTACTTCTACACGAACTTGGACATCACCTGTTTTCCCATTTGCAACATGGTGATAATGCTGCAAGAGTGGCATTTAGTGAAAGCCTGGCCAACTGGTTTTGCTACCAGATGCTGAGTCCCTGGGAGAGGGATTTGCTATGGGCTTTCACCAAACACCAAGCACCAGTGTACAGCCTTTACTCCGGTTTGGTTGTATTGCGGCAGAAGGACGAATTTCCTGATTACACGAACAGGTGCATCATGTCCGCGTATACAGGGAACAGCATGCCACGCTTGCAGCATTGGTTTCGCTTAATCCACTGCCATCACCAAGATCCGCGTAAAGGGATCTTTGCCGCATGTTATCTTTTACAGCATATTGGGTAGATAGGAGAATTCAACAAACAGTAAACAGTTTCATTGCACACTGGAGTCGTTGACGAAGGGGGGTGTCGCAGAGGGTTGGTCTC
>DYOB01000279.1 GCA_020720765.1 Borreliella garinii | reverse complement strand
ATAAAGCAGTTCCGGCTTGATAATCGTAAAATAAAAATCCATAATTTTGCAGTCATGGGACAACTATTACTTCCGATTTTTCCTGGCGACACGCAAATGATAACAATGACACTTGGATTTCGTGAGCAAAATGGAACTGTATTTTATCTTCACAGTGGGGTGCCAATTTATTCACACCTGACTGGTGAATTGACAAAGTTTCGATATATTACATCAAACTTCCTTAAACAAGGCCTGTGTACAAACCAGGATATAGCTACTGCGTTCCAAGTATCATTGGACAGTGTGGGCCGTTGGAAAAAGAAACTTATAGAAGAGGGGGAGAGTGCTTTTTTTACAGAAGGATCGCGCCATGGGCGAAGCCACAAATTATTACCCGATTTATTGGCCCGTATCCAGGAAAAGATAGATAATGGACAAAGCATCAATTCAATAGCCAAAGGGGAAGGAATATCTGAAGGCAGCATCCGCTATGCCATAAAACATGGCCGCTTGAAAAAAAAAGCACAATAGAAGGGGATCTATTAATAACCCGAAGCCAGAGGGGCTCTGAAGATGCCAAAGCCTCAGAAGGCATAGGTATAGCAGCGACAATGCTAGAAGAACGCTTTCTTGCTGTGACAGGTGCCCAGGCATATGCACAGAGCCAGTTCATGCCTAATGAAAGTGTGTTGAATGCCGGAGCGCTAATAGCTATTCCGTCATTGGTTTCGCAAGGGCCCAACCGGTTTTTTAAAGTGCTGGACCCTCTGCCTTCTGGGTTTTATGGGCTGCACCACATTGTTCTTATACTGTGTTTCATGGCACTTTGCCGTATAAAAAACCCTGAACAATTAAAAAAGCACTCGCCCGGGGAGTTTGGGAAATTGCTCGGATTGGACCGCATACCCGAAGTAGGATATTTCAGGGAAAAAATGAGGCAAATAACCGACCAATCAAAGGCAGATGAATTACACAAGGAACTATTCCACTTTTGGGCAGGAGGAATGCCCGGGATGTTTTTTTATATCGATGGCCATGTCAGGGTTTACTATGGTGGGAATGCAAACCTCCCCAAGCGTTTTGTGTCCAGGGAAAAGCTTTGTCTAAGTGGCACCACCGAATTCTGGGTAAACGATCAGCAAGGACTCCCCTTGATGGTTGTGACCGGTGAACTTAACGATAAGCTAAAGTCTGCCGTGGAAGAAATCATACCAAGAATTTTAGGTGAAATGACCAAAGGGCCCAAACCGGGAGAACCGGTCTTTACCCTGGTAATTGATCGTGAAGCTTATGAGCCTGCATGGTTTATAAAATTATGGGAAGAATACCGTATAGCTGTAATCACATATCGTAAAAATGTCAGAGACAAATGGGATGAAATATTGTTCAACAGTACTGAAACAAAAGTATTTAATACCAATGTAACAATGCAACTTAGCGAACCGGGCACTCAATTGAACGGGTTTTGGTTCAGGGAAATCAGGAGACTTTCCGAGAACGGGCACCAGACATCGATAATTACAACACACCCAAGTTTGTTGCTCCGGGATACGGCAGTAAAAATGTTTTCAAGGTGGACACAAGAAAACTTTTTCAAATACATGATAGCAAATTTTGATTTTGACCGGATGATAGAATATGGAACAGAACCTGTAGACCAAAAGCGCACCATTCCAAACCCTGAATATAAGGTACTTACATACCAATTAAGAAAAAACAGGGAAAAAAAATCAAGGCTTGAAGCACGCGTTTTTAAACAGATGGGAAACGACGGGACCATTGACATTGAACATCTGGCGCAGAACCTTATTAAAAGCTCCCCACTGATTGAGAAGATAAATGGATATAATGATGAAATCAAAGACCTCCTGGAAAAAAGAAAAAGTCAGCCATCCCGGATTTCCATAGCGGAAATGCCGGAAGATAAACGCTACAATAAATTAAAACAAGAAAGCAAGAAGTTAAAGAATGCAATAATCATGCTTGTTTATAGGGCAGAATCAGCGTTATATAATATTATGCAGGAGTTTTATAAAAGCACCGAAAAAGAAGGAAGGGTTATATTAAAGGAAATATTTTCAAGTGATGCTGACATGATACCGGATTACGAAAATAAAAAACTCACAATCAGGTTACATTCACTGTCAACACCAAGGGCAAATCTTGCAGTCAAAGAACTATGCTCATTATTAAACCAAACCGAAACATGTTTCCCTTTTACAGATTTGATGCTTGTCTATGAAACAGTCGCGGTTTAGTTTGCGAAAGTCTTGGTTTTCTGATG
>DYOB01000065.1 GCA_020720765.1 Borreliella garinii | reverse complement strand
AACCTGGGAGGAAAGGCCCAAGTCCCGTAACCGTTAGGTTTTTAGAGGGGGCCTAAGTTTAATGACGAAAATTAAGTTTGGGTGTATATTCAAAAGATGAAACGTTATTTTTTGCTTTTAATGTTTATTCATTTAACCTTTATTTCTTTTGGACAGGAAATAGAGGTGCGTTGGGATATTCTATCAACACCAAGAATCAACCCTGTTTTGGTTTTTTCTAACCTTGAATCCGAAATATTTTTAATAAAGGGCGAAGAAAAATCCTCACCGACCCTGGGATCTCACTTATTCAATCTTTCTGAAAAACCCGGTAAATACCAGCTATTTCTTATCAATCCAGATTTTGACGATGAATTTGCCGACTGGACGAGCTGCAATTGGATCGATTACTTCGAAGTTCTCTTCAAAGATTCTACGGGAAGAGTGATCAAAGTACAACCTCAACGCGGCTCGGGTTCTGTTTGGCACGCACTTGACGTTATAGGTGAAAATTTTACCCCGATTATCATCGATCAGATCCTGCCTCGAAGTTCTGCTCTTTTTGGACTCGTTTTCGATGCGACAACTGGCCTTCCCCTTTCCCAGGTCAAAGTGGTTGTTGAAAATGATTCAGGGGTGGTAGCGCGTGATTCCAGCTCCAGATCCGGACTCTATTTATTTTTTCTTCCAACTGGATTTTATAAATTATCTTTTGGGCCCCTTTTTCATGCCCCCCGAAGCTTCACCGCCGACACCCAAGGGGGTGTTTTCCCGCGTCGATTTGACCTGCCCCTCAACAGACCGCTTTCTGATAACCACCACACAATAGTTCTTACTTGGGAGAATTACCCGCAGGATTTGGAACTCGAGATACTCAAAGGAGCCGAAGAAATTCTACCTGCTAAAATCCGTTCTCAGAATGGGTTTACTTTTGAAACTGCTGATATCGTGACCGAACCTGGTGACGAGTACAAGGTAAGAGTGAGAACGGGAAAAATCGAAGACAATATCCTCATGGGTTATTCCGGAGCCACGATAACTATTTTTTCTTCTGCCCCTGAAGTGCTGAAAATAACAATTCCCATGGGATTTAAAGACGGCACATGGACTGCTTTTTCCTGGCAGGAAGTCACTGGCTGGGAAGAATCGACGCCCTAAAAAGCGACCTGTTCAACCGGCAAGAACTGAATTTCACCAGAAGGAAGTTGTACCCGGTAAGTATTCCCTGATTTTTCAAGAACAAGAACAGCCTGAGGCGAATCTCCTGACCCAGTGTTTAGATGTCTTCCCATCATGGGAAACCATTCTGTAGAAAACCTAGGGGGTCTAAGTTTCTCAAAGGTGCCAATCTCCACCCCTAAAGAACCTTCACGCGCTAGGAGTTCCGAATAAGGGACAATTGTACGATCCACAACCGCCCCCGTTGAAAGATCCTGAACAGCTAACTCCCAAAGGGCTTCTGTGACAGCCTCCGTAGCCGGGTTGGACTTTAAATAACCGTTCCAATAAACAAGCTGTCCCCGGTTATTTATAACTATTTTGTCGCCAATGACTTCCATTGTGGTCCCGACGGTTAAAGCCGGGAAAAGCCTTGTCTGTTGTTTTCCATCGTCCTGTATGATAAACAAGCCGTCGGCTGTAGGTACGCGGGCTAAGAAAGCTCCCTTGGAATAAGCAAACCATAATTCATCCTGAAACATCGCTTGTGCGCCTGTCCCAAAATCCACGTTTCTATAGATACCCTCGTCGAATCCTTGATTTATAGAAAGAGCTTTCCGGTTCGGGATATCGAGAAAAAAAGAAGGTCCTGCATAACAACCTAAACTCGACCCTATACAACAATAGACGAGAAAAACCCCGTTCTTTTCCTCACGGCTTAAAAGAAAAAACTCCCACTCCCATTGGGTTGAATCTAAAAGAACTTCAACCTTTACACCATCATAAGAAAGTAATTTCGCAGCACTATGAGATGAAGCCGTAGAAAATTTATCCCTTGATATCCAATACATGACACCATTGAATAAACGAACTCCACCCTTTGGAATTTCCCTAGAGGTCCAAAAATCGGCGGGTAGGTCTTTTAAGGTTTGAATTTTCCCGGGAGCCGCGGTTCCCTGGCTCAGAAAAGGAAGTTCTGTTTGTTCATTCGGGAATACAGAGACAGAACCTGAAGTTTGACCCTGAATATAATTGTAAACTGGAAGTTGATTTGTTGATTGCTCTGGTGGCGGTTTTTGGATTTCAGGAGAACACGATACAAAGAGCAAAAAACACAAGAACCGTAGAAAATTGGACTTCTTCATAAAACTTCCAGAACGGCTACACGCTTTTTACCTGCTTTTAAAAGGTAGGGAGGTTTGAGGTTGAGTATTGAACCAACCAATTGTGTTTCAACCGTGAGTGGATTTTCATTGATGGAAGCCCCATTTTGTTGGATAAGCCTTCTGGCTTCGCTCTTACTCTGGACAAGTCCAGAATTCGTATAAAGGTCGAGAACTGGAATGCCTTTTTCCCAATCCTCACGGGAAATATTCACCTTGGGCAAAGCTGAAAGATCTCCGTCTCCTGAGAAAGCTCCTTTTGCCGCCTGACGGCACGCCTGGGCCTCGGCATCTCCGTGTACTGTCTTGGTAAATTCGAAAGCCAAAATTTCTTTTGCTTGGTTGATTCTCTCATCCTTGTATCGTGTAAGCTCCACGATCTCTTCAAGGGACATCATGGTGAATATTTTAAGGAAGTGCTCTACATCGTCGTCAGAGATGTTTCTCCAATACTGGTAAAAATCGAAAGGACTCGTCAGGGACGGATCGAGGAATAGACTTCCCTTTTCGGTTTTACCCATTTTTTTACCGTCGCTCCTGGTGATTAAAGGAACGGTCATTCCTTGGACTTCAGCTGAACGAAGCCTTCTGATCAAATCAGCGCCGGCCACAATATTGCCCCATTGGTCGTCCCCGCCTATCTGCAAGGTGCAATGGAATTGGTCAAAGAGCTGGAGATAGTCATAACTCTGTAAAAGCTGGTAGTTGAATTCGAGGAAGCTCAAACCCGTTTCCATCCGCATCTTGTAGGCTTCAAAACTCAGCATCCTGTTCACAGAAAAATGACTACCTATGTCGCGGAGAAAGTCCAGATAGTTCAGGGAGGCAAGCCAGTTGGCATTATCCACAAGGATGCCTTTCTCCCCGTCAAGAACGAGGAAACGTTCCAGCTGTCGTGATAAGGCGACGGTGTTCTCTTTAATGTTCTCAACGCTGAGCATCTTTCGAGTCTCGGTTTTTCCGGATGGATCGCCGATCCTCGCCGTTCCGCCGCCTACAATCACCACCACCCGGTGCCCAGCCTGCTGGATATGCCGCAAGGCCATATAGGGCACAAGGTGTCCAACGTGGAGACTCGAAGCTGTAGGGTCAACACCGCAGTAGACGGTAACGCGCCCCTTATCAAAATCCGAACGGATGGCTTTTTCATCGGTCGTCTGTTTTAAAAAACCTCTTTCACCCAGGGTATCAACGACATTCATTATTGGCCTCTTTCATAGGCTTTCATGAGGTCTCTCAATCTGTTCGACAGACCATCCATCGGTATTCTTTCCTGTTTCATCGAGTCCCTGTAACGGATGGTCACCGTCTTATCTTCCTTGGTCTGGTAATCCACGGTGATACAGTACGGGGTTCCAATCTCGTCCTGACGCCTATAGTTCTTTCCGATATTCCCCGTCGGTTCCAACTGGGTTGTAAACTCTTGGCGCATTTCTGTTTCGAGTTCGCGTGCAATTTCTGCCAGACCGTCTTTTTTGACGACCGACATAAACGCGGCTTTAACGGGGGCCACCGATGGATGAAAATGCATAACGGTCCTGATATCGCCTTCCCCGAGGTCTTGCTCCTCATAAGCATCGCTGAGTACCATAAGAACGCTCCGGGTTAAACCTGCGCTTGTTTCAATAACAAAGGGAAGGTAGCGTTCGGTCGTTTCCTGGTCCAGGTATTCCATCTTCTCCCCTGAGAATTCCATATGCCGTTTCAAGTCGAAATCCGACCGGCTGTGGATACCTTCGAGTTCCTGCCACCCCATGGGAAAAAGAAACTCGATATCGAAGGCGTCAATGGCGTAATGCGCGAGTTCATCGGGACCGTGCTGGTGGAAGCGCAGGTGGTCGGGGTGGATCCCGAGCTTGGTATAGTATTGGATTCTTTCGGCTTTCCAGAAATCAAACCATTTTCCAGCTTCGTCGGGTCTGACAAAAAACTGCATTTCCATCTGCTCAAATTCTACAGTGCGGAAGATGAAATTTTTCGTCACAATCTCGTTTCTAAAGGCCTTCCCCACCTGGGCGATTCCAAAAGGAATTTTAACACGGCTGGTGTTGGCAACATTTTTAAAGTTGACAAAGATGCCCTGTGCGGTTTCCGGTCTGAGGTATAAAAGCGAACCATCTTCCTGGACCGGTCCCAGGTGGGTCGTGAACATCAAGTTAAATTTTCTCGGTGGTGTGAACGATCCTTTTGTACCGCAGGTCGGACAGGCCGCGTTTAGGTCGATATGGTCTGCGCGAAACCTTGCTTTACACTGTTTACAGTCGACCATGGGGTCGGTAAAATTTTCTACGTGCCCTGAAGCGTGCCAGGTTTTGGGGTGCATCAGGATGGCCGCATCCAACCCGACAATGTTGTCGTGAAGCTGGGTCATTTCCCTCCACCAAAAGTTTTGAATATTCTTCTTCAGTTCAATTCCTAGAGGACCGTAGTCCCAGGCGCCCGAAAGCCCCCCGTAGATTTCCGAACTCTGAAAGACAAATCCCCTTCTCTTACAAAGGCTGACAATTTTTTCCATGGTGACCGTATTATCGCTCAAGACTTTTCTCCTTGTGATTCCAAAAATTCAATTGCAGTACCGACCCTTTTTTCAGCTTCAGCCAAGCCTAAAACCTTCAACGCTGGAAAAAGCGGCAGGCTCACCTTCCCGCCCATGACCGCCACCCTAAGGGGCATCATAAGTTCCCCGAGTTTTTTTCCTTTTTCTTCAGCGAACGCTCGAAAACCGGCTTCAAGGGCTTCTTCTGTTTCATTTTCAAGGCCTGACAGCAAAGAAAGGCTGTTTTGAAGACCTTCCCGGGCCTCTTCTATGGTTCCCTTTTTAGAAATCAAATCCTTAGGGTCGAAACTCACGGGTTTTTCCCAGATAAAACGCAGGAGAGGAATAACATCCTGGACGAAAACAACCCTATCCCTGAGATGTGGAAGAAGGGCTATTATGGCTATCATCACTGCTGATTCATTCTCTTTATCGAGTCCCCCGGAATTCTGAATAACTGTGAGAAATTTGGAAAGGAGTACGTCGTCGGGAAGGGCGCGAATATACAACCCGTTAAAATGTTCGAGTTTTTTATAGTCCATCACGGCGGGACTTTTTTGCAGCCCCTCCAAGGAGAATAATTTTTCGAGTTCTTCTAAGGAAAAGATTTCCCGGCTGTCGTTGTAGGACCAGCCCAACAGCGCCAGTCCGTTCACTAGAGCCTCAGGAAGATAACCCCCCTCCTGGAATTGCCTGACGGCCGTAGCGCCGTGGCGTTTGGAGAGTTTCTGACCGTCTGTCCCCATCACCATAGGAAGGTGAAGGTAGATAGGTATTTCCCAACCAAAGGCTTGGAAAAGCAGACAATGCAAACCCAAACTCGGCAACCATTCCTGGGATCGTATAACATGCGAGGTCTTCATCTCATAATCATCCACAACATGGGCGAGATGGTAGGTAGGAAACCCATCGCTTTTTAGAAGGACCGGGTCTGTTGGAAGGTCCGCAGCCTTATACGTCATTTGCCCTAGAAGGTTATCTTGCACAACGACATCACCCTCAAGCGGCATCATAAAACGTACTACATAGGGCAAATTTTTATCCAGGTTTTCCTGGATTTGAGCGCGGTCCAGGGAACGGCATTTTCTGTCGTACCCGAGAGGTTGGCCTGCGGCTTCCTGTTCTTTTCGCATAGCATCAAGCCTTTCCGAGGTACAAAAACAGCGATAGGCTTTATGATTTTCTATAAGTGTGTTTGCGTGTGAGTGGTAGTGGTTGAGCCTCTGGGACTGCACGTAGGGACCGTAAGGGCCTCCCTTATCCGGACCTTCATCCCATTCTATTCCCGCCCACCTTAAGGACTGGTACAGGTCTTGTTCGGCATCTGGGTTATAGCGGGTTCGATCCGTATCCTCGAGCCGAAGATAAAAAACCCCTCCCTGGGAACGTGCGAAGAGATAATTAAAAAGGGCTGTTCTTAAACCGCCCACGTGCTGAAAACCTGTAGGGGAAGGTGCGTAACGCACACGGATACTCATGGATGAGATTATAGTGAGGGTAAAATGGAGGGTCAAGCTAAGCGGAGAAACCGCTTAGCCCGATAAAAGTGAATTACGGGGTCGAAGGTGCTGCTGTATTAGGTCCCAAAACCTTCTCGGAGTTGCTCAAGAACGAGTCAACGCTTTCCATGTAAGAGTTCAACTGTCTCTGTTGGTTTTCTGTTTTGGAAATGGCAGCATTGAGAATAACGATCTGATCCTTATTACGCTGGATCTTTGAGTTATTGACACTGACCTGTCGATCATTCGCAGTGATCAGCCTCTGGCTTTCCTGGGCCTTCTGAACCAATTCCTGGCGGCGGGTTTCAAGGCGGCGTTCCAGTTCACGGTTCCGTTCCAAACTTTCCTGGGCGCTTTTGCGGAGATTTCGGTCGCTGATCGTGGGGATGATACTGAAAAGCTCGGCTCCCTTGGCCTTCACGTTATCCTGAATAGGACCAATTTCACTGATCTGCTGTTGATTCTTTACGATATCGGCCCGTAAGTCAGCGGTTTGTTTGGACAGCGTTTCGTTTTCTGTGGTCAAAGTGTCCACTTCCTGCTGGAGGGCTGTAACCTGAGTTCTAGCCTGTTCCAGATCCACGTAAGGGATGTTCTGATTTCCGGCTTGGGCGAAAAGACCGCCAGATACAAGAACAGCCATCATCCATACTGCAATTTTCATGTTTCCTCTCCTTTTGACACTAGCTAACTTTAAAAGGAAAACCCCTACTTTGTCAAATCATTTCATGGTTTCCCGGTGAAAAATCACTTTATACGGTCCAAGGCGCCAAAAAAGGCCTCCAACCCGTCTAAGGCAAGTTTAAGATCTTCGAGGTTCGGAAGGAAAACGATCCTAAAATGATCGGGTTTTGGCCAATTGAACCCCGTCCCCTGGACCAAAAGAATTTTCTTTTCATGGAGGATGGAACGAATGACCTCAACGTCGGATACGATCTTCCATCTTTCCGTGTCCATCTTGGGAAACAGGTAGAGCGCCCCCTTGGGTTTAACGCAGGAAAGCCCGGGGATAGCCGTTATCCTCGAGTAGGCGTATTCCATCTGCTCCCTCAGCCTTCCGCCGGGGAGAACTAGGTCGTTGATGCTCTGGTAGCCACCGAGACTTGTCTGCACAGCAAATTGGGCGGGCACGTTGGCACAAAGCCGCATACTCGCTAAAAGATCCAAGCCTTCCCTGTAACCCTTGGCTGTTTTTTTGTTTCCCGAAATCACCAACCAGCCCGCCCTGAATCCCGCAGCCCTGTAGTTTTTTGAAAGGCCGTTAAATGTTAAGAAAAGGACATCATCGGCAAGCGAAGCAAGGGACACGTGTTGGACACCGTTGTAAAGGATCTTATCGTAAATTTCATCTGCGAAGAGGATAAGGGAATTCCTCCGTGCGAGATCGATGATCTTTTCAAGAACTTCTTTGGGATAAACCGCTCCCGTCGGGTTATTCGGGTTAATGACGACGATACCTTTTGTGCGCTCGGAGATTTTTGATTCTAAATCCTGAAGGTCGGGGTTCCAATCCGAAGACTCGTCACAGACGTAATGAACAGGTTTGCCGCCTGCCAAATTCACCGCGGCGGTCCAAAGCGGATAGTCGGGTGACGGTACCAGGATTTCGTCTCCGTTATTCAAAAGCCCCTGCATGGCCATCACGATGAGCTCAGAGGCTCCGTTACCCATGTAGATATCGTCGATTTCGACATTACCTATGCCTTTTTCCTGGGTATACTGCATGATGGCTTTTCGTGCAGCAAAGAGTCCTTTCGAATCCGTATAACCCTGGGCGTTGGGAAGGTTCAAAATCATATCTCTGATGACTTCGTCAGGAGCTGTAAAACCAAAGACCGCGGGGTTTCCAATGTTGAGTTTTAAAATTCTATACCCTTCCTCCTCCATCAGCTTTGCTTCCTGGAGGACGGGGCCCCTGATATCATAGAGAATGTCATCGAGTTTTCTTGATTTTTCAAATTGCATTTTTTTCTCCTTTTATGTACTTTAGGGCATCTTCCATTATACCGTCTAAAAATACAGCTATCAAATGTTCTTGTTTGGTTTTCTCCCAGAGAGATCGCCAGGTATGAACAGGTACCTTTTTAAATCGGCTTAAATAAGGCAGAGCTTTTATGGTTTCGGGATTCGTCAGTGAAACCAAGTAGATGGACAATAGCCCTAAAGAGTCCTTTTTCTTCAGCAAGGGTTCAAGCAGTGCAAACGATTCTTTAGACTGGCCGCAGCTGGACTTGAGAAACCCTAAAGCCCAAAGGACCCAATGGTACTCGTCGATGTTTTTCCCGCCTATAAGCGCAGATAGTTTTTCTTCAGTTTTCTCTGAATCTTTTTGGAGCCAATAAGGCAGGGCAAAGAGAAGTCCGAGCCTTTTGATAAGTCCAGGTTGGGTTTTCTCTAAACGCTCTTCAAGTTTTTGAACCTCTGAAACTTTTTGAAGAAGAAAATACGAATGAATCCAGAGCCTAACCTGGGTAACGTTTAGTTTTCCAGTTTTCTGAAAATCATCTTCAAGAATTTCAACTAATCCGGACCAATTCTCTGTCTCAATAAAGCTCAAATACCGGGTTTGCCTGGAAATATAATAAAAAACCCCAAACATCACGAGAATAAAGACAAGACCCCAGAACCAATTTCCAGCCCAATACCCTAAAGTCCACTCCCAACCGAGGATAGGAAGGGGTAAAAAAAAGACAAGCATAAAGGAAATGCCGAGAATCGCCTGGAAAAATACGAAAATTGTTTTAAACTTCATGATAGTATGCTCCAATAATGGAAAGAGAACCCTAATTAGTCTATAATAAAGGTAAGGCCTTATGAAGTCTATTGCTGTCAATTCACTCAGACCCTTTTCCCCGCCTCCAGGGACCCTCTACCTTGACGAAGAATACATTCTTTGTACCCCGGACATCAACCTCCCCCAATACCTGCATCAAACGCTTTCAGACTGGGGCTATTCCGAAATTCTCCTTGAAGAAAATGTCAGCTCATTCACCCCTTCCGTGCGAAACCTTGCCGAAGGGGACGTCACCCATGTTTTTATAGAGGAAACAGGTAAAGAAACAAACCAGAAAAAAGAAGCCAATAAATACTATGTAGAATTCCTTGAAAACCTTCAAAAAACCACGGATAATTTTTCAAAAAAAGGTTCTCTCAATGTTGAAGAGGTTGCGACACAAGCGAAAGAAATCTATTCCCAGCTTAAATCCTATAGAAAATACCTGCTTAAAATGACAGAATTGGACAGAAACGGGTTTCCCTATCTCACCTGCCACTCTGTCAATACAGCCATCCTTTCGATGGCCATCGCCGAAAGCATGAAGATACCCGCCCATAGAATTATAGAGATAGGAATGGGCGCCCTTCTTCATGAGATAGGCATGCTTCATCAAAACTACGCCAAAATCCAGTCAGCCGACAGGGAACTTAACGCAGATGAGATCAAATCTCTTAGAGCCCATCCTGTTCTCAGCTATAAAATCATCAAAGAAAAAGGGTTTCCCGTCAGTGTATGCATGACTGCTTTAGAACACCACGAGCGTGAAGACGGGAAAGGTTACCCACAAGCTCTAAAAGCCGACGCTATCACCGCGGGAGCGAAAATTATCAGCGTGGCGAGTGTCTACGACGCACAGGTAAGCACACGCCCTCACCGGGAATCCCGGGACGCCCATTCCACCATACTCGACCTAATAAAAGAGATGGGAAAAGGCTATCATGAACAGGTGGTTAAACACCTTGTTCTCACCCTGGGTCTTTATCCACTTGGGACATTCGTGGAGCTCACTGACGGAGCCTACGCCCAAGTGGTAGATTTCGAACCTGAAACTCCCAAAACACCCCAGTTAAAACTGTTAACCAATAAAGAAAAAAAACCGTTATCGGAATTCCCTATTGTAAAAACAGGGGAAAAACCCGAATGGAATATTGTGAAAGCGATGTCGAGGGAAGACGCCTTCAAACTTAAAAATAATGGAATTATTTAAGGTTAACCAGAAGGCAATGCATCCAAAGACAAAAGAAATACTGGACACTCTGATTCAGCGTTGGCCCGAAGATATCAATACACCGGGTACACGCGCCTTTAAAGAACTTCGCCTTCTTGTCAGTCACCCGCTACAGATCATCACTTCTTTGCGTCTAACCGAAAACCACCCGATTAAACTCCAGGCTCTTACTATTTTGGACGCCTGGGATTCTGTTACCAACGGGATGGAGAACACAGAAGCATGGGAACGATTGGAAGCACTCAGACCCACCGATGTTTTTTACCCTTGGAAGTCTTTTATTTTTGCTCTTTCCCATTTTTACAAAAATAACGATGATGAAGCCATAAAGTCTCTTTCATTTGTAGGGGAAGACAATGCTTTGACCTCAAGCGCCAAAAAATTAACCTCCTACCTTCAAAAAAAAGTTAAGCAAATTATCCATGGTCTTAGCCAGGTTCCCCCTTCTTATCTTGAAGCAGTCGAACAATTAGAAACCCTTGCGTACCCTGAAACTGAAGATTTTTTTATAGAAACGCTGGAACATTCGATAAGGCTTTTTCAGGATGTTTCTATCGAGATTGAAAACCAGTTTTTAACCTGGGTCATCCGATTTTGTGCAGACCGAGGTTTGGCACTCGAACGTATTTTACCAGTTCTTCGTGAGCGCATAGAGGGTTCAAGAGTACAGCAACTTGCAGCAATCGCCCTTTTTCCCTATTCCCCTGAAACTTCGCTTCTTTTTTGGGCAAGATCTGCAGCAGACGCCACCACACCTCTTCCAGATAATTTTTTATCCGTCCTGCGCCTGATAGAGACCGAAACTCTGAAGTATCAAAAACAGTACGGAGAAGACCCTGCCTTCCGGTCCGAGTGGCCGCCGCTCTCTTCGCGTTTACAGTCCGTTTTAAAGGGTTGGGCACCGATGAAAAACCCAGTCATTCAGGAAAAATCGCCGGAAACACCTTGGAAAACTCAAAAATCCAATGGCGGTCAGCTTGAACTTTTCGCGTCTTAAAAGAGGAATTGCATGGAAGAATTTGACCCGAAAGCCCTGGATAACTTTCTTAAAAACCAAGGTGTGAATATATCTGATACTTCAGATGATATCCTCCAGGTACTCCCCCCCAAACGCAGATATTTGGGGCCAGCTGAATGGTATGAATTTGTTCAAAAAAACCCGGAACCAAAAAATGATTGATCTCGAATATACCCTCCAAGACCAAAGTTGTTTATTACCCCCGGGTGTCGACGGAAAAACTGTTCTTGAAAAATTTGATTTTAATACAGAAAGGGACGATCTGGTCGGGATTCTCACAGATTTTAGTTTAAAAAGCCTCAGCGAACCTCTTTTGACTTCGGCTGCCATCGCACCGGTTTTTCTGGACGGCTCCATCGGTCACAAGATGTACAGAAGGAGCCTGTGTTTCCTTCTGGAAATCGCAATTAAGAAACTTTATCCTGCCATCACATTGCGCATAGGGCATTCGCTTGGCGACGGATACGCCTTCACCGCCGACTCTTCCGAATTGAACCAGGAAATGGTTACAAGTATCGAGAAAGAAATGCAGAGCCTTGTTGAAAATAACCTCGATATCCGATTCTCCAAAGTCACCTTTTCCAAAGCCCTGAACATTTTTCAAAACCAAGGCCAGGAAGACGTGAGTCTCCTTATCAGTCAAAAAAATGAACGTGAAGTTTCATGCTACCAATGCGGAGGCTGGTGGGAATTGGGACACTTCCCGCTTGTACCAAAAACAGGACTGCTGAAAATCTTCGCCCTTGATATCTTTCAAAAAGGGCTCGTACTTCGTTTCCCTGAAAAATCCTGGCCATTGGTCTTGGGTAAACTTCAGGATAAACCCCTTCTGAGTTCGGTTTTCACTGAATACCGAACCTGGGCCGTTATTCTGGGTGTGCCGACGGTTGCCAGGCTGAATATCCTTTCACAAACCAAGGAAATCCAGGATATTATCCAGGTCAGCGAGACCCTCCAGGAAAACAAACTCAGCCATCTCGCAGAGCGTATCGTCGAAAACCCTCTGATCCGTCTTGTACTTATTGCCGGGCCTTCAAGCGCCGGGAAAACAACCTTCACGAAAAAACTCGCAATCCATCTGCGTACCGTGGGACTTCTACCGCGCATTATAGGACTCGATGACTACTTTGTCCCGCGCGATGAAACCCCCATGGGCCCGGATGGCAAACCGGATTTTGAAGCCTTGAGTGCACTGGATATCCCCCTCCTGAATACGCACTTGACCCGGCTGCTCCAAGGTGAAACCGTGGGCATACCCTACTTTGATTTTAAAGTCGGCCACCGCAAAAAGGAAACACGTCCCTTAACGTTGGGCCCGAAAGATATCTTGCTTATGGAAGGGATCCACGGCATCAACGACCAGCTGACTCCACTTATTCCCAGAGAACACAAGTTTAAAATCTTTCTTAGCGCCTTGACCCAGTTGAGCCTGGACAACCGGTTCCGCGTCAGCACTACCGATAATAGGCTTATCCGCCGGATCATCAGGGACTTCCAGTTCAGGGGTTACTCCGCTCTGCATACCCTCCGGATGTGGCCCTACGTACGCCGTGGAGAAGATAGGAATATCTTTCCTTTTCAA
The DNA here is from genome assembly GCA_020720765.1 of Borreliella garinii. Classification (GTDB taxonomy): domain Bacteria; phylum Spirochaetota; class Spirochaetia; order JABEVK01; family JABEVK01; genus DYOB01. The sequence continues at coordinate 373 of DYOB01000065.1, read as the reverse complement.
GACAGTGCGGACGGTGTCTTTAACTCAGCCCTCGATTATGAACTCTCGGTCCTGAAAAACTACGCCATCCCCCTTCTCAAACAGGTACCGCCTTCGGATCCTCAGTCCAACCACGCTGAGAGACTTATCACCTTTCTCGAGAATTTCACACCGATCATGGCGCACTACGTACCCGCCTACTCCATTCTCAGGGAGTTTATCGGTCAATCCGGATTTGAATACTAAGTCTAAATTTAACCACAGGACCTTAGGGCTTAACAGTGTGTAGGATATGGTCATCAGAAGCTTGAAACAGATTCCAATATCTCCATTAATTCCATTATAATGGACCCCTTTGTCAATACCTATTTTTGCCCTTTTTAAGCTTGCCTAA
>DYOB01000064.1 GCA_020720765.1 Borreliella garinii | reverse complement strand
GGATGGCGTGTCTCAATTGATCTAAATGACACCGAATTAGAGGAATTTACTTTTGAAAAAAAAATTGTAAAAGAATCGGAAACAAATTGGTATCATTGCTGGATTGAAGCTACTAAATTTGAGGGTGCGGGTGGAGTCAGGAACTTGAAAGATATCTTAAATATATTTATTGCCTTTACTAAGTTAAAAAGTGGTGTATAACGGACCTGCCGTCCTCCATACCTTAGACTAGTGTCCCCTAAGATTCCAATATTGTAATGCCCCCCCTCCCACCACCTACGAAAAAAAACTAATAACTTTTATTGTGACTATCGGGCTTCAACCGGGTGGAGATAATGGGTATAATAGATATATTGGAGCCTGTATCTATCTAACAACCGGGCTCTTTGGCAATGCACCAGGGCCGTGCCGTCGCGCCAGCGACCCGTGACGCCCTAAGGCCTATGGTTAAAACGGGGATGGCGCTGGAATTTAGGTTATAACTGAGTTCGAACAAGGGGGAGATAATGGAGATATGATTTTATCATAATCCTGATAAAAACCCCTGCTCCCACCACCTGACCGCTGCTCACATCACCTAACCAATAACCCAATGCTACTAACCCGCGGTAAACTAGCTACTTTCGAGCTACAAAATGGTGGAGATAATCGGTATAATGGATATATTGGAGCCTGTATCTATCTAACAACCAGCTCTTTGGCAATGCGCCGTGCCGTCGCACCAGCGACCCGTGACACCCGAAGGGCCCGTGGTTAGTGCCGGGGATGGCGCTGGAATTCGGGGTTTCCCTGGGGCTAACCAGGGTGGAGATAATGGAGATATGAAAACTATTCCCTAAAACCCCAAAAAATCCTTGCTCCACCCCTCAAGATACACTAAAATACCCTTAGTTCTTTGACAGAATAGGGTTTAAACATTGGATTTTGGATAAGAGGCATGGGTTAAACTATTCACCTATAAGGAATTAGAGGGAAGCCTTTCGAGTATCGAGATCCGGATGGGAGGAGTATTCGTGATGCAATTGTAAAACTAATTTTGGGTATCGCTAAAACTTATTGAGGCGCACAATTGGCTGTTAATGGTGCTGTGACTACCCTCGGACTGCACTAGATGACGCAACTGGCGTTGGTGTTGGTGACAATCTACTTATTCCCCTCGCAATTGCACAGGCTGGCTTGGGAGGTGCGCTAGAAACTTCAGGAATGAACGATATTCTTGCTGCCGCTAGTGAAATGAGAAATAACTCAAGCACACCTGCAGCATCAATTCGCAAGACTGATGGTGGAGCAGCCATGCCTCCAAATCCAAATGGAGATGATGAAGAAAAGTCAAATATCAATCAAAGTAGAATGATTTCTTCAGGCAATTTGCAGCGCCAAGTTGAGCAAGGACGAGCACCCCGGTCTATCGACGGAGTTGATCCAGGGCGCGGCCCGTATGAACAAGATCATGTACACCTTAAAGATGGTCGAGCACTCAATAGAGACGGCACTTGGAAACATGGCTCTGGTGGTTTGAATCGAATTGAAAGAACATGGTTGCAGAAAAACGGATGGGGAGTTCCAACTCAGTAATGAAGTATTTTAATAGAAACTGGTTTAACGGCTCATTAAGTGAATATGAGGTATCAAATCTTTGGAGAGATTATAAAATCGAATTAAATATTATTCAGAATAATAATGAAATTGACTTAAGTATTTTGAAACTAATTGATAGTGTAGACTTATGGGATTCTACAATTGATTTTAAAAAATTCGTAAACGAGAATAAAATCTTGGTCTTCCATGGAGAAAATAAAAGCGGGTATTTTATTTCTGAAATTTATTTTTACAATCTTTTTATTCATAAAAGAATATTAAGCAATATTAAAACTGAGATAATATCATCTGAGTATTATTATTTTGGAAAAAACAGAGTAGGATTGCGAATTCAGGATCGCAATTATAGTGAGGTTGATTTTACTTTTGACGCAGTGAAGGTTAAATCAATTACTTCAAATTTTGAAGAGTATAGGAAAAATAAGCCGCACTAGTATCATTACTCCTCCATACACCTGGCCAGAACCCCCTAAGATTCCAATTTTGGAATACCCCCCGTCCCTCAAGCACCCAAGTTAACTTGCACAGCCACTGTGGTTACGTTCAGCCGCGAGGACAGCGAGTCGGCTGGAACACCACCTTCAACTTGACACCTTACAGTGCAAGTTAAGGAGTAATTAGGATGCCAAGTATTGTATCTCGAGTATCAACTGGGTGGAGATAATCGGTATAATGGATATATTGGAGCCTGTATCTATCTAACAACCAGCTCTCTGGCAATGCGCCGTGCCGTCGAGACAGCGACCCCGTGACGCCCGAAGAAGGGCCAGTGGTTAAAACGGGGATGGCGCTGGAATGCAGGGTTATACCTGGGGCTAACCAGGGTGGAGATATGAGTGTCTAGGAGCCTGTTGCGCCAGAGACCGCAGGAATTTACTTGAGGTTGAACTGTTTGATACTTTGTTGCCCATGGCGACATGATACAAAAGCGTTGAACGCGATCAGTTACTCCATATGCTTTAGGTAGTGCCCCCGATAGTGGTCAAAACAAAAATTTGAGGAAATTCTGGCTAAATTTGATGAAAAAAACGTGTTTTTTGGTCAAAAACCAGCTGTTAAAAATTTTTGACCACTATCGGGGGCACTATCCAAATATTAAATGAGAGGTGGAAAGACCTCAACTGAAGCAATGCATTAACTGCCGAGCAATGTCGCCGCGAAGCAAAGCCCGTGGCAGAATTCTATGAGTTCTAGGCGATGAATGTGGTTAATTAGCGCAGTGCGTCGGCCTCTTCCCTGCGTCCCTTTGCGAGGCTCCTCTTTGAGGTTTGACCGTTTTCGGTTAAGCCCCCGATATTTTTTTTATTATTTTTAATACTTCCAGCCCGTCCCATCCAGTTGATGCTGGTACATGGCCAGGTTGGAGGCTTAAAGCGGCGTCGTGCATCATGCCGCTAAAGTAGCCCGTTTGCCCCCAGGTTTTTTCCTCGGTACGTACCAAGCTCTTGAAACCCCGGTAAAAGGGGCTCTCCCTGCTTTCCCAGACCTCCCAGATACCGTTTCCGACCCTGATTTTTCCTTGGCTGAAACTGACTTCGAGTTCAAAAACCAAATGGTCACGTCCTGAAGCGACTTCGAGGGTGCCTTCGACCTTGCCAAACCGGAGAAAAGCTCCAAGCAATGAACCAACCCCGGCCGTTTCCCATTTTTTTAGGATTTTCCACGGTCCAGGGAAAAGAAATCTCAGAGCATCCAACATATGGGTGCCGTCCCATAAAAGGACGCCTGAGGGGTGTCTTGTCCTCCCCATAAAAATTTTAGCATGAAAACCCAGAGGAGTTCCGAGTCTTGTGTTAAGAATCAATTCTTTTGCAGCACGCCAATCCGCGCTGTACCTTCTTTCATGGTTGACGAGGATCTTCAGGTTTTTCTTCTCGGCATCTCTGAGTATTGGAGTTAGATTTTCACCCGGCATACAAAGGGGTTTTTCACAGACAATTACGGGAACAAGTGCCGAAACTCCAAGTTGGAGCAGTTTTTTGTGGGAATCCGGCGGTGTGGCTATGACAAGGAGCTGGGGTTGGATAGCCCGCAACATGTCCTTTAAGGTTGAAAAAACAGGAATTTTAAAACGTTGGTGGAAATCTTCCCTTGCTTGGGGATCCAGGTCAGCTCCGGCGGAAAGTCTCAAGTGCGGTTCTGAAAGGATGGCTCCGGCGTGGGTGGCAGGTTTTTCACGTAGCTCGTCGTCTTCCAGGCGCCAGGCAATCCTTCCCAGCCCGACGATAGCTGCACGGGCCTGGGTTAAGGATTGGGTCATGGGTGAATCACGAAAGGGACTTGATCTCGCTGAGTTTGGCTTTAAGCTGGCCTTCCATTTTCACGAGTTCCTGTTCGGCTGTGGCGCGTTTGATTTTACCGTCGGCCTGGATCTTCAAGGTTTCCTCGATGGTGGAAATCAGATCATCGTTGACCTTTTTCAGCGTTTCAAGGTCCACTATACCCCTTTCACTCTGCTGTGCCACTTCGATACTTCCTTGTTTGAGCATCTCGCTGTTTTTTTGCATCAGGCTGTTGGTGGTGTCGGTAACCTCTTTCTGGAGTTTTAGAGATTTTTCCTGTCTAAAAAGGCTGATGGCAATCACAATTTGGTTTTTCCAGAGAGGAATTGTGTTTAAAATGCTCGACTGGATTTTTTCCACAAGAACCTGGTTGTTGTTCTGGATAAGCCGGATTTGGGGAGCGGTTTGAATGGTGATCATACGGCTGAGTTTCAGGTCGTGGAGCTTCTTTTCGAAGCGGTTGATCAGCTGGGTGAAATCGTGGAGTTTCTGAGCGTCTGCGGGATCGCCCGAGGTCTGGGCCTTTTCCTGGAACTTCGGAAGCTCGATAGTCTTCAATTCCTCAAGTTTGATTGCGCCTGCTGCAATAAAAAGGTCGAGTTCTTTCAGATACTCCTGGTTCTTTTCAAAAAGGCCGTCGAGCATGGTGATGTCGCGCAGGAGGTTCATCCTTGCCTTATCGAGGTCACCCACAACTTTTTCTATTTGAACGCTCATTTTATCGTAACGTGCGATAAATTTTTGGATACTGTTGATAAAGGCGCCCAGGATGGGAATCTTGCTCCAGAAACCGCCTTCACCGAGGCTTCCTACGTCGATATCCTTGATTTTCATCAAAAGGTCAGTCATAGCCTCACCGACATAGCCGGCGTCCTTGGCTCTGACTTCTTGCAGAATGTTGTCAGCAAACTGGCTGATTTTGCTTTGGGTGCCAACGGCGTATTGTATCACCGCTTGGCTATCGTCTATGCGTATGGTTTTCGCAAGATCTCTGGCTTTCTCTAAAAAAGCAGGGTCCATGGTCTTAAAATCCACCAGGGGTTGAACCTGGGCTGCAACATCGCTCATTCTATTCTCCTTGTTTGAGTTTTTCCAATTCTTCAGTAATACGGGTCATAACGGTTCCCGAGGGAAGGGGCATCACTTGTGTAATTTCCGCAGGGATTCCTGCTACGTCAAAGATACGGGGATCATTTTCGATTCCGACGACACCAGACCGGAAACCATGTGCTTCCCAGCCGATTTTCTGGATCTCCGGGTCCTGCAGGGCGCTGATCAAAGGTTTAGCCTCATCCGTGAGGGTTATCAGCGTATGACTGCTCCAGACTGTCGGGACAGGGTAAAGAATACGAAGTTTACTTTTCACCCTCTCCCAAACCTGGGGGTTCTGGAGGGAAAATTCGACGATCTGGTTCTCGTAACCAACGATCATCGGATAACTTCCCATTCCCTTATTCAGAAACTGTTCGAAGAGAAAACCCGTGCTGTGTTCCATATAACCTTGGCGGGCAAAGAACCTGCTCAAAAGGGGAATGACTGTGGCAAGGTCGGTTTCCTGGGCCACCTCGCCGCCTACCAGCATATTGGCCAAAAGTCCTGCGAAGAGGTTTCCGCTGTTGCTTAAAGTGGGGTCGGTGGGAATCAGGTTGATTTTACCGAATAATTGGTCCAAGCCAACTTCTTTCCAGGTTTTTTCTTCCTGGATCAGTGCAATAAGTTTGGGGAAATCAACGATGTAGTAGGCTCCCTCGGTTTCAGTGACGATTCCTTGTTGAATGAGGGCATCCGTTACCTTATCCCAGCTGAAAATCACAATTGGGGTATTAAAGATGACCTCAGCCTTATGGGCCCTTCCGGGGTTCCATTCCTTAAAAAGATCGAGGCTCACCTGGCTGGAGGGCCATAGGTAGGTTGATTCCCCTATCCTTGCCTGCTGTACTTGTTCAACGCTGCCCACCCTTGTGTATTTGAGAATAAGCCCGAAGCGGGAACGCAGGACATCCTGGATCTTGGGATTATCCATAAAACTGCTCTTCTCGCTTCCGATCAAACCATCCAAGGTGACGGTTTCCCTGCCGAAAAAGCCGACGCTCCCGTTTTCCGCCTGCGGATTTTGCGATAAATACCACCACAGACCGCCACCGCCGACAGCGACAACGAGAACGATGATTCCAATAATTTTATTATTCAATTTACTCTCCTAAACCTTCACTCTGCATGGTCCGTCTTAATAGTTCCAACTCTGTATCGAGGTCCATCACATCATCCTGAAGGAGTTGTGCCAATTGTTTATTAAAACCACCAGCGATGGTATTAATCATTTTTTCAGCTTTCACGAGACTCGCCTTTATACTTGGGTCGATGGAACTTCTCGGCTGGATTTCTGTATAGCGCCTTAAAATCTTAATCACTGCATCGGGGTAGTAATTAAGGAAGCTCCTCGCCGTTCTGAGGTCCTTGGGGTCTTTTTGGATATCTTCAAGGATATCGTCGTAAACTTTTGCTATCCCAAGAGCTTCTTTGCGTATTTCCTCATCCTGGATGAGAAGAGAGAGGCGTTTGATCTCGGTTGATTCCTCTTTTCCTGTTTTAAGAGCTTCGTTAAGCATTTCCTGGGATATTCCAGCCACTTGGAACTTCATAGTTTTAGGAGGCTGAAAGAGGAAAAGTCCTGCAATGAAACTCCCTAGCCCAACGAGGACAGCCGGAATAAAAGCGTTGGTGAGAATCAGGGTTCCAAAAAAAAGTCCCCCGCCGAGCAGACCGGAAAGGATTCCGTGCGAAGGTGAGCCCTGGTCTTTTTCCTGGGCCATCTTTAATTGTACCCTTTCACGTTACGGAATGCTTTAATAAGATCGCTTCTGCCGTCGAAAATCTTACCCCGCGTCAATTCGGATATGGGTTCCAGTTGAGCCTTATCCGCTTCCGCAAAGATGATACTGAAAACCGGCACATCGAGCCCGGCTTTTCGGTATGAGGTGAGAAAACCATCGAAATCGGGACCGCTATTGTGGACACCGTCGGTCATGAGGATAATGGCAGGGATATAATCTTCAAGATTTGGCACTCCTTTGAGGATGGACATGGCACGGATGATGGGGGAGTGAATGTCTGTAGATCCCCCGACCTCTGTATTTTCTAGGCGTGTGTAAAGATCAGCGAGCATATCCGGGTCATTCCCCTCGCCAGTAATTTCATCTTTAATGACATCGCTGAACGGCAGAATCACCCACCTGTCCTTTTGACCTGCTTGGAGAAGGTATTTCCTTGCCTCAGCGGGGTCGAGAAGCATCCGCATGGCATCTTCAAGAAGCCTTTCCCCCTCGCCATCCATGGAACCCGAGTAGTCTACTGCGAAAATCGTAAAACTGGGTTTGCGGTAGCCGGTCTGGTAAAGCTGGAGACTTCGTTCGATGACATCGGCAGAGGGTAGTCTCACAGAGGATATGATTCTGTTCGGGTCAATGCCCCAAGCAGGGTTGAAAATCTGTGTATCGGCACCGGTGATATCCCCTCCGATACCTGTCCTGCGTCCTAAAGCTAAAAGTTCCCTCTGAATCTCGGGTTTGAGAAGCCAGTTCTGAAATTCTAAAAAGATCTTCTGTTTTTCTTCGCCTGCTTGGGAATTAAAGCCCAACGGTGAATCCGAGACCACCATTCCATCCATGGGATAGACTATATAGAGCGGTTCTTTCCCCTGGCTGATCAATGTCTGGTTGGCTTCGATAATCAGAGCTTCATAGTTGACCATGGCTTCTGCGTCCGGAGTGTTGAGAAAAAGTTCTTTCAACCATCCGCTGGAACCGCTGGATCGATTGATTCCTCCCATGATTTCCTGAATAGCTGAAGCAAGTTCGGGTTTTTCGAGGTCCTGGGCAGATATAACTTCAGGATTTCCTAGAAGGGCGTAGAGAAAACCTAAGTAGCCGCTTGCTCCTGAATTGCTTTGGGTTGCACTGGTCATCATAAATTTGAGTCTATTAGACCGGATAGCTTCCAGAACATCCTGAACTAGGACGTTCTTTCCAACCCAGCCGAGCTCTTCCGCCTTGGATTTCCGGATTCCGAAGACAACAGGGCTAGTGAAAATGCTCTGTGTCTGTTTGATGAGGTTTCCGGTGTCCCCGAGGGTAATCCAGAGGCTGTTGGCAGGCCACACTGCGTCTGCCGGTATTTCCCCCGACTGAAGCGTCATCATGATATCCACAGAGCCAAGGTAGTGCATTTCCACCTTGTGGCCTGTTTCATTGTGAAACCGTTCGAAGAGAGGTTCCAAAGGTTCGTTCTCGGAACCGGAGAGGATGACTATATCCCCGGTTGAACTTTCGCATGAAGATACAACCAGAGCCATGGCTAAGGCCACTAAGATCATGGCACCTTTAAAATGAAAAGATTTTCTATTTTTCATACCTTTATGATGGGAAATATTTGCTTCCCTGTCCAGAGAAAAACTAAAAATAAAAAAATTTGGATTGTAAAGAATTATAAATTTTACTAGAGTTGACGTATGAGTTTTTCAATAAAGGTCTACTTTCTTGTTTTCCTTCTACTTTCGTGCCAAAAATCTGACTTTTCACTAGGACTCGTGGCAGGTTTATCTGGACCAAATTCAGAATTAGGTGTTGCTGGGCGCAATGGTGCACAGTTAGCTGTCGAGGAAATCAATACCCAGGGAGGAATTCTCGGTAGAAAATTGATCCTTAGGGAAATGGACGATAAAAGTGATCCTGTCCAGGTTGCTGCGGCCCTCGACACATTGGCTTCCGAAGGAATCAAACTGATTATAGGCCCCTACATCAGTTCAATCACTCAAAGTGCCGTCGAAACAGCCGGTAGGCACGATCTTTTTCTCCTTTCTCCCACGGTAAGTTCACCGCTTTTTAACCGTTTGGACGATCATCTCTTTCGAATGACTCCATCGGTTGTAGAGGAAGTTTATGCCTTAACTAAGTACTTAATGGTGAATACAAACATTCGAAATGTATCCTTTCTGTTGGATGGTAAAAACTCGGCATACTCTATACCAATTCTTGAAGCCTTTAAAAAAACTTGGGAGTTCGAAGGTTACCGGGTTATCAATGAAGTCAAAATCGATTCATGCTCCGAAATAGACTGGAAAAGTGTCGAAGCCGAACTCCTGGAGAAGAACCCAGATGCGGTCTACCTTATCACATCCGGTGCAGTTTCCGCCCTTGCGGCCCAGCAGCTGAGAGTTCGGGGTTATAAAGGAGCCTTTATCCTTTCGGGCTGGACTGCGACGGGTGATTTTATCACTTTAGGCAATGGTTCCTTCGAAGGTGCATATTTAGCGCAATTTTTCTCGTTTTTCAGCGATGATCCCGCCCTCTCCGTATTTCGGGACAATTACCGGGAACGTTTTGGATCTGAACCTAGTTTTAGTTCGGTCTACAGCTACGACGCTGTAAGGCTTTTTAGAAAAATTCTTGAGTTGGAGCCTGATTATCAAGGTTTTAATAGCGTAAAAAGCAAATTTCTACAATTAGATTCTGTCCCTCTTCTCAAAGGCCGACTGGTTTTCGATGAATGGGGTGATGTGAAAGGCGATGTCTCGGTGTTTCAGGTAAGGGAAAGTACCCTTGTAAGGATTGACGAATAACACGGTAAAAGGACCGTAGCCTTGCTGTTTAGCGTGTTTCTCATCTTTTTTTGGTTTAAACCCTCGTTTTAATTTCCACTTGGGTATAAAGTATGAGTATGAGGAATCTCCTAATAGTTGTCGGAATCGTGTTTTTATCTTTTTCTGCGCATAGTCAGGATCATATTCTTATCAACGGACAGGGGGCTTACGCCTTTGTTCAACCCCAATACCAGGATGGAAATCTCATTTCTGGAACCCTCGTTGAAGATTCCCGTTTTGAAGTGCCTCTTTTTACACCACAGGGACAGAGTTTTGTCACTGTCCATTTTCAGAGGGGAACAAAGATAATTTTCACCTACATTCTTCCCCCTATGCTAGGCGGCAGGATGATGATCGGCTATCCCATTCGGGGAACACTGAGCCGTGATTTCATCATGACCCTTGAAGGACTGAGGGCACGCGCCGTCTTCCGCTCGGGTTCGGAGATCGAGTTCCAGTACCGTGTCTTTCAGCGGGGTGAACTGAAATATGAATATGCCCTGATTCGTGAAGGGGTATTACGGGGTTCTGTGTCCATCAATGCCGGGAACCAGGAGAGGCTGCTTGTTCAAGGTATGCCAGTCAAATTTCATGTTATCAGCGAAATCCCCTTGCCAGTCCTCTCTGTAGAGTAGATTATTGTTGCATGTTGAATAAAAAAATTGCAGTGATTACCGGAGCCTCGTCTGGGATGGGAAGGGAATTTGCCCTTCAATTGGATGCTGACCCCGAAAATGATCTGGAGGAAATTTGGCTTGTAGCACGCAGGCGGGATCGTTTGATGGAAACTGCTGCGTTGATAACCCGGGCTAAGCCCCGTATTTTCACCCTTGACCTCTCAGGCAATGAATGGTCGGCGGTTCTTGAGAAGGCCCTTCATGAGCAACCTGTTGAAGTGCTTTTTTGGGTGAATAACGCAGGTTTTGGTACATATGGAACCTTTACAGATTCACTACTGGAAAAACAGCTTTCCATGATCGATGTCAATGTTCGTGCATTGACCCAACTGTCTTATCTTGCCCTCCCTTCTATGAAAAGTGGCTCGGCCTTGATCAATGTAGCGAGTCTCGCCGCATTTTTTCCCCTAGGCAACTTCGCCGTCTATGCTGCAACAAAGGCCTACGTTCTCAGTTTCTCTTCCGCCCTTGCTGCAGAAGTTGAGGAGAAAGGCGTACTCGTTCACTCCCTTTGTCCCGGACCCGTAAAAACCGAATTCGCCAATGTTGCGAGCGGTGGTTACCAAAAAGAAGTCCATAGAGGCCAGAATCCTGAAATCACTGTACGGCGATGTCTCAAAGCCGTTCGGAAAAAGTTATGGCAGAGTTTACCGGATCTGGGTTGGAAGTTGACTGCATGGCTTTCACGTTGGGTCCATAGAAAAACCGCAGCAAGATTTTCTCTGAAATTTATGCCCAGGACTTCCGGACCTAAATGACAGACATTTCTACGATGGAAGAATTGTGCCGAAAGCTGGACAGCTGGGACAGGTCATACCGTCTAGGCCACCCGGAGGTTTCAGACCGGGAATACGACCTTCATTACGACAGGCTTACGGCAATGGAAAAGGAAACTGGCATCCAACTCGATATTTCCCCGACACGTCGTGTGGGCTCCGATCTGAATTCGGAACTGCAAGAGGCTCCTCACAGTGTACCCGTTTTAAGTTTGGACAAGGCTTATAGCGCCGCAGAGGTTTCTGCCTGGATGAAAAAACTGAGGTCTGAGCACAAAGGAAACCTGGTTTTTACCGCTGAAGAAAAACTCGATGGTGTAAGTCTAGTCATTTATTATGTCAAGGGTAAACTCGACCGTGCTCTTACTCGGGGTGATGGTTATCGTGGCAGTGTTATTACCGACAGTGCACGTACTCTAAAGTCTCTCCCCCTTGTCCTACCAGAACCGCTGACCCTAGCCGTTAGAGGGGAAGTGTACCTTCCCAAAAGACGTTTTGAGGAAGTGAACAAGGGTCTTGTTCCACCTTATGCCAACCCCCGGAATCTTGCTGCCGGAACTCTGCGAAGGGTGAAAAGTAAAGAAGTAGCCAAGGTTCCGTTAGAAATTCAAATCTACGAAGGTTTTTTCGAAAATCCGCTTCCCAATCATCGGGAGGTCAGGGAGAAACTCGAATCGCTGGGTTTTCCTGTGAGTCACAGGCTTGGAGTTTTCGGTGAAGGTGTTGAGGAATGGATTGCAGACGTTACAATTGAACGTTCTGGTCTTGATTATGAAATAGACGGTTTAGTTTTTAAGGTTGATGATATTGCCCTGAGAGAGGAACTTGGCTACACAGGCCACCATCCCCGGTGGGCTTTAGCTTATAAGTTTGAATCCCCTCAGGGTGAAACCCGTGTAGAAGCAATCGACGTCCAGGTCGGCAGAACGGGAAGGATGACACCGGTGGCTCGTGTTGAGCCAGTTACGCTTGCTGGGGCAACCATCACAAATATCACTCTCCATAACCAGGCTTACATCGACTCTCTTGAGCTTGGGGTAGGGGATACAGTCGCCGTAAGTCGACGTGGTGACGTTATACCCGCTGTAGAGCGGGTACTTGAAAAAACCAATCCTTCAGTTTGGAAAATGCCTCTAACTTGTCCGTCTTGCGGATCTACTCTGGTTCTGGATGGGGGCCACCATTTTTGCCTTAATCCAGGGTGTAAAACCCAGCGGAGGCTGGCCCTTCATTTTTTTACCGCTAAAGATCAAATGAATATGGAGACACTTGGACCTGAAACCCTTGATTATCTTTTTGAAACCCATGGTGTGCTAACGCCAGCCGATCTCTACATTTTTGATTATACAAAGCTCCTAAACGAAAAGGGGTTCGGTGAAAAAAAGGTACAGGCCATCGAGAAAGCCGTTGAAACCAGCAAGACTCGGCCCTTTGTAACAGTTTTGGCCAGCCTCGGACTGCCGGAGCTTGGGCATAAATCAGCAGAACTACTCGTTGAAGCAGGGCTTAAGGGTTGGGACGAATTGAAAAAATGGGCCCTTGAAGATGACGGATTGAGGCTTAAAAACATTTCTGGTTTCGGAGAGGTCACAGTGAAGGCTATATTTGAAGCAATTCGGAATCCCGAGACTGAGAAACTTGTGCAAGCTTTAGCGGATATTGGTCTGCAATTTGAAGTCTCGGACAATCATGGGCCAAGGAACCGGGATTGGGAAGGGCAAGTGTGGTGCGTGACTGGGAGTTTCGAAAAATTTAATCCCCGGTCCCTCGCCGAACTGGAAATCCGTAAACGGGGTGGTAGAACCGTTGGAGCTGTAAGTTCGACAGTCACACATCTCCTAGTCGGATCCGGAGCAGGTTCAAAACTTGACAAGGCTAGGAGTTTAGGTATTCCCCTGGTTACCGAAGAAGAATTCCTCAAACTCTTAGACTTGTCAGTCTTTTAGGGGGCACTACGAAACCTTTAAATTTTGAAAGCTTTTTGCTCCAGCCATTTCCACTGTATGCCGTACTCATTCGAATCTAACTGAATAATTCCCCAGGTGAATTTTTTTTGAGGTATGATCTCAGGTGGCTTCAATTCAGGACACGGGCATCTGTCCCAAGGACAGATAACCCAAGCGTTTTCTGCTTTCAGAAACGGCATTGGATTCACTGGCTCAGGATTAACTTCTCCAAGACATAAGCCATTAGCCCCAAGACTCCAACTATTGCCTAAAGGGAATTCAAATGGTTCCACAATCCCCTCCCCTAAAACTACCAGAGGCGGCAGGGCCAAGGCTAGAGCGTGACCTTTTGCGAAGAGAATGCTTTGAATTTTTCTGAAATCGTAGAAGCCTGGCGGAGGGGTCAGAACAGAATAGAACACAGAGGTATTCTATATAGAGCAATTCTTCAGGACAATCCCTAGGAGCCTGTTGCGCTTGAGATTTTGACACCGGCTAGGGGAGCCGGGATGCACAGGACGCCGAAGACT
>DYOB01000063.1 GCA_020720765.1 Borreliella garinii | reverse complement strand
CACAGTTCAACCTCATGTAAATTCCTGCGGTCTCAAGCGCAACAGGCTCTTAGGGTAAAAAAAACCGCTCCAAACGGAGCGGCCAATTTAAGACTAACTAAAATTACGGGGTCGGTGTTGTTGCACCAGCCTCGGCGGGATCTTGTGAGGGGAAGTTTTCGATAGTTGCCATCTTACGGATTTCAAGAGCACGCAATACTTGCAGTTGACCAAGGCGGCTCAGTTCGAAGTTACGTCGGGCTTCTTCACGGGCTCTGAGTATGCCCCAGGTCTCTTCGTCGTCGATATCTTCACGAAGGTTGAGGACGGCGCGGTCAAAAATCACACGGATATCCCTGAAATAGGAGATAAAATCTCCGCCTTCCTGGGCTGCGTCACGGTGAACAATCAACCCTTTCAGGCGAATGTAGGGAGCACTTTTCGGGTAAAGGGGAAGAACTGTCAGTTCACGGTTTCTAACTTCTGTCTGGTAGGAAGGATTCCTCCACTGGAGTGTGTTCCATCCATCGGTCCGCATATATCCAAGGAAAATTATCTGTTCCTGGCCGTTCTGGTTCTCAAGCACGATACTCAGACCGTTGGGAAAGTTCCTTCCGAGGTAGTTCACCTGGATGTCGCGGATCACACCAACATTTTTCAGAACGCCGAAACCCACAAACTGGTCGCCTGGTTTGGCTTCTGCTACAGTTGTACCTTCTGCAGTTTCTAGGGTGGAGTAAGCAGGGATATCAAAGGGGGGCTTGATCATAGCATAAGAATGTACCGCAAAGATCGGGAAGTGGATTCTCACGCCTAAAACAGTGTCGCCACCGAAACGAGTAGCGTCTTCCTTGACATCAGATTCGCGGATCTGCGACTGAACAACGTTTTGGGTAGTTCTTGCCGAACTTGTAAGGCTGATCTCCCAGTTACGAATTCTCAAAGAAGTTTTCATAACAGCTTTATCAGCCGGAGTGAAACTGGTTCCTGCCTGACGGCTGTAATCAATGAGTGTAGCACCATGTTCTTTGCGCATCTCCTCCGGAAGTGAATCGCGTCCAGCGATTTCCTGGTCCCCAACAAGCTGGGAAAAATCTATCAAAGTAGCTAAACCGGTAAACTCATCGGTTTCCTGTGCAAAGATGTTCCCTGAAAATGTGAGAAGCATCACAGCTAGAATAGAACTCATTCGTGTCATCTAAGTCTCCTTATTCAATTTTTAGACTCCAGAGCCTCTTTCAAAACTACTGCGGAGGGGTTATCAGTTCGCAAAAAACTTGCTCAAATCCTCATTTACCCGAGTAAACTCCGGTTTTCGCATCATTTCCCACTTCTGAACCCCCTTCCTCGTTGACTTTTGAAAGAGGCTCTCCAATTCAAATTATACGTTAGGTTTTCTGTTTGTCAACGATATTTTCCAATGTTTTCTCTTTTATGTTAAAAATTATTCAAGCTCGGCAAGGAACCCAAAATCCGGAATTCTGCCTTCGACGGTCCAAACGATTTCTCTTATCGAAGGAAAATTGAATTTCACACTATCTGTAAATATTTCCAGGGATCGGCTCAGAGGAAAACGCAGTTCAGGGTCAGGTCGCAGAACCCTAAAATCTAGGTCGATAAATAAGATATCTTCTGCAACAAAAACCGTTTTAAGTCTCGTTGCGAGGGGAAAGAGCCTGAAATGACGGTTTTTAGCCGGCCCATGCATATATTCCTGGACAAAATATTCTACTGCAGGTTCGAAATCCTGCTGGACTTTCAGAGCCCGCTCTTCGGTGCCGATTCCTGAAACATAGTGGTTAGGGAAAAAGAGGACCCTTCGGTCGTATTTTTCCGGCTGAAACACCCAGATACCCCAGGAAATTACTAAACTAACTGCAATGGCTGTGATCCAAAAAGCTTCCTTACGTGAAAAAAAATTCATGGTACCTCTCTCCGGCCAGATTCTAATTCTACACTGAAATTTCTCAATCCATCATACATGGCAAGCGCCAGGTTCTTCAAGTAGGCGTCTGAAACAAGTCGGCTTGCTTCCGTAGGGTTGGTGACAAAGCCCAATTCCACCAGGACGGCCGGCATCCTGGTCATCCTCACCACAAACCACGCCTCCTCCCTCAGTCCCCGGTCGAGTGAATATGAACCTGAATTCCTTTGGAACCCCTCGAGGATCAATTGGGATATCCTTAAACTTTCGGTCTTATACTCATAATCTTTTAGTTGGTTGATCAGGGGGCGGAGTGTCGGCACCACCTCGGTTTCCCGCCCAAGAACATCCCTTTCATAATCCACGGGTATGTGCCAAACTTCAAAACCCTTAGCCTGCTGGTTGATAGAGGCGTTTGCGTGGATGGAAATAAAGATTATAATCTCTCCCTCCCCAAGCTCCTGTGCGTGCGCTAATTCCACCCTTTCCTCAAGCGTCAGAAAGGTATCATCATCTCTGGTTAGAACCACTTTTGGAGCCAAGGCACCGTTTCGGCATAGGAATGCTAACTCCTTGGCAACACGTAAAACAACGTCTTTTTCACGGATGGTCCACGTGGTCCCATCGGGACGCCTGTGGGTTGCTACCGTTCCTGGATCCCGCCCTCCGTGTCCAGGATCAATCAGGATAACCCCGATCCTCCATCGTCCCGGTTCTAAAGCTGGGGTAAGGTTCCAAACCAAGCGCAGCCTTTCCCGGGTGTCTGCGCTGATAAGCACCCTACCGTCCGGCACTCTTTCAATATTGACAGGAATCCATTCGGTGCCGCGGAAAAGCGCCATCGGGTCCCCCGCCCTGAAAACAAGACTCACTCCTGCTTTTTGCAGTAAACCTCTTTCAGTTATAGGGTCCCACCAGAATTCCATGCCTTCAGAGTAGGCCCATTCCTCGATGGGCAGGCTTTGGTTTTCCTGGGGCCATAAGACCTGTGATCCAGCTAGGAGAATTAAGAGGAAAAAGGCCGGCTTTAACACAGGTAGGAATCCCAGTAGAAAAGTCCGCCCTGAATCCCGCCCGAGCGTAGAAAATCTTTTACTTCACCGGCTTGGGATTGGCTGAGTTTGGGCCAGGAACCACCGGTAAGCCTCTCCCAGTCTTCCAGACGTTCGTTCCAGGTTACGCCGTACCAATCAAGGTCGCGTGAATCAAAAGCGTTTGGAAAGCTTTGGCTTCTGATAGCCACTTCTGTTTCTTTTTCAAAGGCTGCTAACCTTGGGATCAAATTCCGCCTTACTTGAATCATAATTTTTTCTGCCAGTATATGGGAATCCGCCGAGCAGAGAATATTGGCGGCCTTTTCTACGTTGTTCTGGGGAAAGCGAACCGACTCACCAGGTTGTTTCTGATAGAAAATTGCCTCAACCCCCGGTATTTTCGATACAGTTTCCGCCCCTTCCCACCTGGCTATTGTCCCCGGAATGCTAATGACGGCACCTTCCGACACGCCTTTTAACCGATCAGACTGGAGGAGCTCCGGCGTTGTTCCCAAGGCAAGGAGTATTGCCTCTTTTACAGGGTTGAACCCCGAAGCAAGCGGAAAGGTCCAACCGCTCATAAATCCCCCGCTCAGCCTTGCCGCTATTTCCCCGACAACCGGGCCATTGTCCCATTTGAGGTCGCCCTTGGCCGCCCCCCAGGTTAAACCCAGGGCTCTCGCACCGGATTCCAAACATTGCCACAAGTCTTCCTGGACCCTCTGGTCGGCCTGGCTTGGGAAGGAATGCCCCATTTCGATAAACCGTGGGGGGAACCGGATATCGCGGTCGGCAAGACCCCGGGGTAAAAACCAGTCTGGACCAATAAGGGAATCCAGGCTGTATTCAAGCCCTGGAATAAAACGTTCGAGAAGAACCTTTCCCTTGCGACTATATTTTAAGGCTCTCTCAACAGCTTGGGGGATCTCATCGCCATGTTCTACTTTTTCCACACCGCGCGCTCCCATGTTATCCGCGGGCTTTACAACACCGGGAAGGTAGGGGGTCCAATCTTCGGCGAGAGGTGGGACCGAATTAAAAAATGTAAAAGCAGGGCTGGGAATCCCCGCCTTTGTGAGGACCTGCCTCATAAGAACCTTATCTTTTGCGTTTTTAGCGGCTTCGTAGGAATGAGCCCTTAAACCTAAAGTCTGGGCAATAAGACTGACTGTAGTGGAGAAATCCGTGCCAACGGTGATTACCCCATCGAAGGAAGTATGGGAATGAACCCTGAGCGCTGCATCCAAACTTGATTTTTCGTCGCTGATATCCTGAACGATCCATTCGTTAGACAGGGATTTGGCAGGAGCATTCCCGTCCCTATCCATACCGACCAATCGAAGGCCGAGGTCCCTGCCTGCGAGGTAAATCGGAACCTGCATCAAGCCGCCGCCAATAACAAGGAGGTTTTTACCCTTCATCGCAATTTCCTTGCGTAGATTTCCATGGTATCGCCCCAACCCAGGATTTTAAGAACCCAAGAAAGGATTCTGTCAAGAAATTTCGGGAGTGTGAATCCAAAAAGCCGGTAAGGATGGATGCCGGTAGGTCGTATGGACAATACCTCAAAGCCGTACCTTGCCAGCAGCCTTCGGGCGGACGCCGGGGTCCACAGGGTGAAATGGTCGTCAGGGCTCTTTTTCAAGAAACGTTTTTTATGAAATCTCCCGGTTATCCCGAGAGCGTTCGGTGTTCCGAGAAGCAACCATCCTCCTGAAGGTACCAAACCTTCGAGTTTTTCCATAACAGGCACCAGGTTTTCAAAATGCTCTATGACGTACCATAGAGAAACCAGATCAGGTTTTTTGGGTTCCGAAAACATCTCCCAGGAAAATTGATGAAAATTTACAGCAAGCGCGGGTATAGCCAATTCGTCCCGCACATGCCCGACGGCATCCTCGCTGATGTCCAGCCCAAATCCTTGGTAGCCTTTCCCTTGAGCCGCAAAAAGAAAGGGGCCGTAGGCGCAACCAATGTCCAAAAGAACCTTTCGGGTTTTTGAACCTGAGAGTTTTTCATAATATTCAAGGCGGCCTTTCCCCAATGCGGCGATATGAGAGAAATCCTGGAGATAGGTCCTTCCGTATTGCCGCTTGTATTCTTCATGAAAATATTCTACCGAATAATTCTTCCTCGCCGCCTTCCAAGGGGACATGGAGAGAAAACCGCAAGTTTCGCAGGAAAAATAAGTACGGTCTTCGGCTCTTGAGATTATTTTTCTGTGAATGTCACCGCAGGCCGGACAACGGGAACTAACGGACCTGAGACTACCCCAGAATTCCTTGAAGTCCCGAGGCGGCGGCAAAACGGGATAGAGGCCGGGACGCAGGAGAACATTTTCTATTTTCTTGAGAATCCTTGTCAATTCGGATGTATTCACACCGCCAGTTCCTGCACAGGGAAAAGCGTACTTCTTTGTAAGCCTGGTATGGTAGCGGGTTGGGTTGATTAAAATAAAAGGAACACCTTGTCTCAGGCATTCCAAGGCCGTCAAACCATAGGAGCAGAACACAAGGTCAAAAGCTGGTAAATGTAGGCCTAGGGATTCTGGCCTTGGAAGTTTTATTATTGGTCTTCCCCATAAGGCGGGTTCTTCCCCTTCCTTCAAGTTCTGCCAAGGCCCCTGGAGGACGGTCACTTCCCAGCCAGGGTCGGGCCTGGTTGTTAAAACCTCAAGAAGTTTCAAACCCAGCTGCAATGTACCGTCGCCGCCGAAGGCGATAAGGACCTTTTTTATGGCTCTCAGGTGCATCCCGCGTGGCTGACCTAGCGGCAAAAGCTCCGGGGCTTTAAGGTTGGGCTTGTAGGAGGAAAGATTTCCAAGAGTATCGAGAAGGTAGTCTAAGTCTTTCCGATGCCTTCCCCCCTCGTCCCAACCCACCAAAAGTTTCCCTGTGTTTCGAACGAGTCTAAAAACATCGGTTTCCGTGCGCATCCTGTCGAGGACCACGACGTCCCAATGCTGCCAATCGGGAACATCCATCAGCCACATTCCTTCTGCGGCTCCAACCGGGATACCTTCGGGTGCCCAAAGTTTTGCCCCAAGGGTCCTCGCCTGAACTTGGGAACGTGCGATATGGCCCCAACCCTGGGAAGGCTTCACCGAGGGCAGAAAGAGAAAACGGAGAGGTATTTCATCCATGAAGTTTTAACCATGGTATAAGTACATCGGCTTCGGGTGGCCCCTCAAGTTTGAGGTCATTCAACAGTGTTTGAATTTTTTCGTAATCTTCCTTCGTATCCAGTGTCACCCGGCCCTGCGGGTAGAAAAACTGGGTCTGGACTGCGGGCTTCCCCACACGAAAAATCTCGGGTTTCCTGTAGATAAAAGGCGTGACGTGTTCCTTTTCATAGGAATCGGGGGAATGGCTGAGCGCATACTCTAAAGCGTCAAACCGGACTGCTTCTGTACCGGTTCCCAGCGGTCCTGAAGCCCGCGCAAAGAGATCCCACCCTTCATTTTCAAGCTGAACCAGGTTATCATTGCCTACGGAAGCTGACACAAAGGGATTATCACCCGTTGCGCGAAGGATGAAATCCGTTTGAAATTTTCGGGCGGCGCTGACATAGCGGTTAAGAACGTTTTCGGGATCCCCAGCAAAAATATCCCAACCCCAGTTAGCCGCCAAGGGGCCAAGTTCGGACAAACTTTCATGGTCTGTCAAAAGGACATGGTTTTGTGCTTTAACGATTTTCAATGCCCGCATGGCCCACTCGATAACCGTAAAGTTTCCTAGAGGAAGAAGTGCCTTTCGTGGAAGCCTGGACGAATTCAAACGAACTTGGAGAAAAACGCCCTTCTTCATTTCCACGACCCCCAGAGATCTTTGAGCCCCTGTGCGTCAGTCCTAAAACGGTATTTGTGCTTTTCTACCCAATCCTGGATACGGCGGAATTCCTTCCACGCTTTAAACGGTGAAAGTCCGCTGCCAAGTAGGTAAGTCCAGAAATGTCTTGTTGCCAACTGGGCGTGGTCCGAAAGGAACCTCGGTGCAATATTTTTTAGAAAAAACCTTCCGTAACCGCTTCGGGGACTCATGTCCTCGGGCGGCGGCTGGCTTGTATATTGGATTCGAAAGCCTTTTAAATGGCGGATACTTTCACCCCATAGGTGAATTCTAAACCCCCAATCCATTTTTTGCCAGAACCCTCCAGGAAAAGCGGAATCAAAACCTCCCGTCTGGAAGAAAGTGCTCGGGCGGTAGAGTCCTGAAAGGTTGTGTGGAATAAGGCTTTCCAGGAGTTCATCACGGGGCAAAAGATGTTGAAACTGGAGGATGCTTCCTTTTCTTAAGGGCACAATCAACGAAGGAAATTCAACGCCGGCTGTATCCTTGAGTTCAGGAAGCCAGACGAGCGGGGTTTGCGACTTATCATTTTTTAGCAGCTTCTGGGGAGGAAAGGGGTCGAGAACTTCCATATTGTCGTAAAGGACAAGGGCCCATTCACCGCGTGCCTCATTCATGGCGAGGTTAAGAAGTTCAGGGTGGGTCATGGGCCTGTCGGGCCGGATAAACCGCACCCCTAACCCGGAAGTGTCCTCCGCCTGCCAGACGCCGTCAGACTCCATAAAGAGCAAAACTTCTCCCGCTCCCAAATGAAGTAAACGCTCAGCCGCCTGGATTTGAAAGTACCGCGGACCGTAAGGGAGAACAATTCCTGTAAAGGAAAAATCTGGAAGCCTGGGTTGAAAGTCGTGGGAACCGAGTACGGTGTACTTCCATTCGGAATCAAAATTGAAAGGTGTAATACTCATCACATAATCCGCATACTTCAGGGTAGAGTTCTTTTTGATGGAGTTCCATCCATCGAATTCCCCTTTGCCAAACACTTTCCGCATGCTCGTTAAAGAGATTTCCCCAACTGTTTTCCCCGCTGGGGAATTGATGGCAGGGCGTGACCCTTCCATCCACCAAAACATGAAGCCCCCTCTGCAAATGCCAACAAGGATTCCTTTTCCAGGGGGAGAGGTCGACTGTGGGTTTTACAGGAAGAGCACCCGCAAGGTTATTGTACTTCTGGATGATCACCTTCCCTGTCTTTTCTTTTGCGATACGGTAAAAGGTTTCGAGGTGGTCCTCATTCTCAGGCAATCTGGTAGCTTGAAGGTAAACGCGTCCTGGAAACTTGGTAGAAACATTTTCAATAAAACTTATGACTTCTTCCCAGCCTTCCCCGTGGATTTTTCTGTACAAGTCGGGGTCAAGGGCATCGACCTCCACGATCCATCTTACTGAATTCATAAGAGCGGTTAAGGAATCTAAAACGGCGGGTTTCCAGCCGAGACCGCTTGTTTCAAGAACTATCTGAAATCCGGTTTTAACAGCCATATCGAGAATAGGGAAAATGTCCGGGTGCTGGCTAGGTTCCCCCCAGAAGCCGGGCATCAGGACACCTGCCCCCATCCAGGCTCCTACCTTTTCTATCAGGGAGCATGCGGCGTTGAGTTCCAAGGTTTGCAGACCACCGCCACTTGGTTTTTCTTTTACAAGTTGAAGTTTCCAATATGTCGGTAAGGAGCGCTGGCTGACCCTGTCCTCATCGAGTGCTTTCAGTAGGTCGGGCAATGGGCCGAAAGCCCGGTCTGCCCAGAGTTCAATTAGCCTTCGTCCGTGTGCATCGCTATCAAAAAAATCAATCCTCAGGCCGCGGAGATCCTTGGGGCTAAGATAAGTTTCCACATTAAAGGAATTCACAGAATGAAGAATGGCGGCAAAGACGCCTTCACGCGTGGGCGGTTCTCCGTCGTCCGGGGTTACCTCGACCATGGCATCCAGTGCTGCGGTTCGAACGATCTCGCATGTCATACCGAGGGGATAACCGTCGGCGAAGGTATAGTCGGCACCCTCGCCCGTGTGGAGTTCCCAGATTTCCCTATTGATCTCCTGGTTGAGGAAAGGTGCGTCCCCGGGGAGGAGAATGACGTGTTCGGACCCTCTGGAGGCTTCGGCCAGCACCTTGATCCATTCTTTTCTATCCTTCCAGACACCGGGAATAACCTCGCCCATCCACCACCCTGGAGGATTCCCAAGCCAAGCCGGAGCAGGCAGAAAAGACCAGTTCTCAAGCATTTTTGCAAGGTCCAAAGTCAGAGGATGCGCCTGCGTTAAGGTTTTGTTTTCGGGGGTCCAGAGGAAACTCTTTACCATAAGTTAACCTTATACAGTCTTGACCTCTTAATCCAGCGGTTCTACACTGAAGAATATGCGTTTCATGGCCATAGTACTATCCGCAGTCCTCTTTTCGTGTTCAGAATACGGAGGCTCCGGGGCCATAGAGGTCTTCCTCCGCAACCAGAACTATACTTGGATCCGCGATTCAGAGGCGGATTACCTTGTGGATGTCCCGCTGAACAATGGCCGTACCCAAAAAGTTTTTATCCGGCACAGGATCTTCCATGAAGGGAGAACCTTTACACGCGAAATGATGAGCGTCGCCCAAACCCTTACAGAGGACCCGCTACCAGGGTTTTTATCCCACCTCCTCCAGGACTCGGCATTGACCCAAATTTGGGGACACTGGGCCCTTATTCCTGGAAAAGGAGAGAATAAGTTTCTCGTTGTTTACATCACGAAAATTCCTTCCTCCTCGGGTGGCGCCATTCTCAGGCAAGCACTTTTGTCAACCGCTTCTTCTGCGGACCGATGGGAAAGGCTGACGACGAGTCTGGACCAGTACTAGTCCCTTGGATAAACTTCAGAGTATGGAACTCCCTATCCTCAATGTTTCCCAGCTTAACAGATTGCTCAAGGATATTGTGGAGCCGAGTTTTGAAAACCTTGTGGTGGAAGGCGAACTATCGGGGGTCAAACCCCATACGAGCGGCCATCTGTATTTTACTCTGAAGGACCAGGCAAGCCAGGTGGACGGAGCGCTCTTCTATTATAAAAAGGCCCGCCTGAGTTTCGTTCCCAAAGACGGTGATCTCGTTCAAATCCGGGGTAAACTTTCTGTCTACGAAACCAAGGGAAGATTCAGCCTCATAGCTGCCTCCATGACACCGGTAGGTTTGGGTGTGGTTCTAGCCCAGCTCGAGGAGCGCAAGAGAAGACTTCAGGCAGAAGGAATCTTCGACCCCGAACTCAAACGTCCTTTACCCGCATTTCCCGGACGCATCGTACTGATCACAAGTGCCACTGGAGCCGCCGTCCAGGATATGTTGAAGATCTTCCGTCAGAAAGGCGCCTGGGTAAAAATTCTGATCATACCCGCAGCCGTGCAGGGAGACGACGCGCCCGCACAGATTATTTCAGCCCTTAGGTACGTTAATCTATGGAAACTTGGTGACGTGATCATCATTGGTAGGGGGGGCGGTTCGATGGAAGATCTGATGGCTTTTTCGGACGAGGGGGTTGTCAGGGCCATAGCAGAATCGGAAATACCCACCGTCAGCGCCGTCGGGCACGAGATCGACCACCCCTTGAGCGACCTCGCAGCGGACGCTAATGCGCCGACACCGACAGCGGCCGCCTCCCTGGTTTGGCCCCATGTGCGTGATGAATGGAAGCACCGTATCCTCGAAAACCAGACTGCCCTCGCCGACACCATTCAGAGAAGGCTGGAACAGACCGCAGTGCTTTTACGCCCCTACCGCAGGGACACTTGGATTCAGGAAGCAGAACACCTGATGGACCCCCTGCGCAACCGGCTTTTAGCCACCCTTGAAAACCTCCAGAGCTCTGCAGTACAAAGGCTGGCCGTATCGAAGTCCGAACTGCGGCGGCTCGGGGAAGTCCTGGAAGCCCACAGCCCTCTGGGGATCTTGGAAAGGGGCTACGCCGTAGTGAGTTCCGAAGATGGAAGCGTCCTCACCGACCCCAAGGCTGTCCCGCACGATACGTTGATCCATATAAGGCTGGCTAAAGGGCGCATGGACGCCGTTACAATTAAGGAGAAAACATGAAGGTGAAAGAAAAACCGCAAAGCTTTGAAGAACGTCTGGAAGAGTTGGAACTTATTACCCAGAACATCAGAAGCGGCAAACTCCCTCTTCAAAATGCCATAGAAGAATTTGAAAAGGGAATCAACCTGGCGAAAGGACTTGAAAAAGACCTCGCAAAGATGGAAACCCGTGTAGAAATTCTGCTCAATAAACCCGCAGAGGCAGAAGAACCCCCCTCCATGGAATTATTCGATCAGTAAGAATAATCTCTCCTAGTTTTTGATTTCCTCGAAAAGGCTTTTTGCTTGGAAGCCTTCGGGGAGTTGATAACGTTGACCGAGTTCCACGGTTGTGGGGATAAAGTTATCGCGCAAATCTGCGATCCGTGCGGATCTTGACGCCGTGCTGTTTCTAGTAAATCCTTCCCAATTTCCAATATATAACCCTGTGTTCGCATCAATTTGTATGTAATTATTAAAACCAGGTACAATTTCAGGGAGGTTTTTAGGTTCTTCATGTTCTGTGTTTGTGTTTGATACCCATACCCAAGCTTTCAATCTATACCTTCCTGGGACAACTTCAATAACTATAGGGTTGATCACATCAGGACTTTGGTTATTTTGCCTTTCGATTTTTGTAAATGGAATTGTAAGGATTTCACCGGTTGATTCACTCTGTATTTGTAAACCTACTTTACTCCCCCCTAAAATTGAGAAATCAACTTGTTCATGAACATTGATAAATTTACCATAAATATAAGCGTTACCTGCAGAAAGCGCACCAGGTTCATATGTTTGTGTAAATCTAACGGGTGTAGCACAACCTGCAACCAAAAGACCAAGCAAAAAAGCCCCTAAACCCAACATTGCTTTTTTCATTTATTTCTCCTATAAAATACCCGCCCTTTCGGGCGGGTATATTCATTATTTCAAAACTACTGTCAGCTTCACGTTATCTGGAAGTGTGATGTTCCAGGATGGGCTTCCGGTGAGAGCCAACCCAGCTCGATAATAAAAATTACTCATAGGTGCCATATTCCCGGTACCCACCGGGCTTGCGGTGTAGACAGTTGGCGCTACA
The DNA here is from genome assembly GCA_020720765.1 of Borreliella garinii. Taxonomy (GTDB): domain Bacteria; phylum Spirochaetota; class Spirochaetia; order JABEVK01; family JABEVK01; genus DYOB01. The sequence continues at coordinate 1,565 of DYOB01000063.1, read as the reverse complement.
GAATAGTTGAACAAGTTGATGCTTCCAACATTATAAGTAGACCCGTTGCGGTAATAACTCCAGGCGCCGCCCGAATTGTAACGGTAGGGTGAAGGGGCATTGGTCTTACTCGATAGAATTACAGCAGCTCCCCATTTGCGAATTAAATCGCCGGCTGAAATGGTCTCACCTGTTAAGGCCTGGATTGCACTTGTAATGGATGCGTGATCAACAGAGGTATTGTCGTAGATTTTGGAAAGCAAGTCGGCTCCGCCGTAATTCCTTAAAAGCCAGGCTCCAAAAGCATAGGAAATAGAGTAATTAGGAAGTACACCATAAGGATTACCGTAGTCGAGCCATGCGTTGAGTCGAATATAATTTGTTAAATTAAACAAAGGAAGTCGTCCTTGTCCATTACCGGTCGAACCTGCTGTAAAATCGTTGTAATTCACTCCGCGTGGCCCGTCCGAAAGAATCTTGTCCGCAACCAAGTCTTCGGTTAATTGGGACAACATTTCATTAATCCAAGTATCCAGTCCGTTGGTGTTTTTTACTACAGCTTTTTGGTAGAACTGGATCATATGTTGGAATTCGTGGGCTAAGGTGCTTATCAATTCGCGGGGCCAATAATCCGAAGTAGACCAGACACCAATATCGCCAGTGGATCCGGGGTTGCCGTCGTCATCGCTGGAAGCAAACAACACCGCGTCAATGGCAAACAAGATTTTTTGATTTGAATTATCAGTTGCTGAGCCGTCACTCGTTTTAACAAAGTTATTACCGGCCCAATAGTAACCTAAGACACCTCCGTCAACAGCATTGTCCTGCCAAATGTCATAGATAACAATGTCGATAGTCCCGGTATAGGAAATAAGGTCGCTGTACCCGGTGACACCCCATTCGGGTCCGAAAATGCCTGCCACCCAATCGTAGATGTCGTTCCCTGTTCCTGTTTGCAGGAATTTTCCTTTGAGAATGTCAACCATTGCTTGAGTTACTTCGAAAGTTTTGGTGGAGCCCGTCGTTTCCCAACAATCGTTCGCCACCCAAATATTGAGAGTCCTGTTTCCAAAAACGGTACTAATATTGGAGGCCTGGCCCCTCATGGTGACTGGCACATTGACAAGCGCCCCAGCTTCGGATTCAGCCTTATAGGTGAAGGCGTCTCCTATGATGGCTCTGCTGACGGGAGCAGTTGGGCTACCTAATGAACGCGGTCGAGGATTCTCGGAGAAGTTTTTCAAAATACTTTCTGTCTTGGTGTCCAACGATGGGTTCCCTTTGATTTCGGTACGTATTTCTCCCAAATCTTCAGAACCGAAGGACATCCACATTCCTTGGGGCCCCGCCATATTCGTAACGGTGGGCTGTGAGGTTGTTGATGTACCAGTGCTCGTATTGCTAAACACAAAGTAAACATCCTTTGTCTGCGTTCCCAGATCGATCCCGAAGTTAAAGGAACCCGTTCCAGAGACAAGGATAACATCTTTCAATGCTTTTGCTGTTACAGTCAGGTCGAAGCTACCGGCCTCCAAGCCCGCAACACCGATATAGTAGGTACCGGTTGTGGGAGGCACAAATGTGAG
>DYOB01000278.1 GCA_020720765.1 Borreliella garinii | reverse complement strand
TATAGCTCAGTTGGTTAGAGCGCACCCCTGATAAGGGTGAGGTCACTAGTTCGAGTCTAGTTAGGCCCACACCACAAGGGGGTTTAGCTCAGCTGGGAGAGCGTTTGCCTTGCACGCAAAAGGTCACCGGTTCGATCCCGGTAACCTCCAATGAGTGATCTTTGACAACAAGATTTCTTATAATAGAAATCGACATGATTCAAATTTTATACAATTTCGCCTTAGAGATTAAATTACGCGCACGCTATATGATCACAAATATAGCAAAACATAATATGGTCAAGTAAATAAGGGCGTACGATGGATGCCTTGGCACCACATGGCGATGAAGGTCGTGGTTACCTGCGATAAGCCCCGGAGAGCTGGAAGCAAGCTTTGACCCGGGGATCACCGAATCGGAAAACCGTACCAGATGAACTCTGGTAATCTAAAGAAGCAAAACCCAGGGAATTGAAACATCTTAGTACCTGGAGGAAAAGAAAGCAAATGCGATTCCCTGAGTAGCGGCGAGCGAAACGGGAATAGCCTAAACCGATTTTATGTTACAGGCTGGGGCCCATGTAAAATCGGGGTTGTAGGACCTGCCAGAAAACCCCCCAGGTTTTTCAGGAAGTTACAAAATTTGATTATAGGAGAAGCGTCAGAATAGCGCACCACAGGGGGTGAAAGTCCCGTATCCGAAATAATCAAATCTTCCGGCAGGCACCTGAGTACTACGGAACACGAGAAATTCCGTAGGAATCTGCGAAGACCATTTCGCAAGGCTAAATACAAGGTGGTGACCGATAGTGAACCAGTACCGTGAGGGAAAGGTGAAAAGCACCCCGGGAGGGGAGTGAAATAGATCCTGAAATCGTACGCTTACAAGGTATGGAAGGACTATGGCTTTGCCAAGTCTAACCGTGTGCCTTTTGTAGAATGAGCCTGCGACTTACTGTATGCAGCGAGGTTAAGAAACAGTAGTTTCGAAGCCGTAGCGAAAGCGAGTCTTAAATGGGCGTACAGTTGTGTGCAGTAGACCCGAAACCGAGTGATCTAGTCTTGGTCAGGATGAAGTCTCGGTAACACGAGATGGAGGTCCGAACCGGTGAACTTTGAGAAGTTCTCGGATGAACTGAGACTGGGGGTGAAAGGCCAATCAAACTCGGTTATAGCTGGTTCTCCCCGAAATGTATTGAGGTACAGGCTTGTATGTTTCGATGCGGGGGTAGAGCACTGTTTGGGCTAGGGGCCCCACCAGGTTACCAACCCCAGGCAAACTACGAATACCGTATCGTGAAGTACTGGACTGAGTCTGTGGGGGATAATCTTCATGGACAAGAGGGAAACAACCCAGACCGTCAGCTAAGGTTCTTAAATTCAGGCTAAGTGTAAAAGGAGGTCAAGTCGCTCAAACAACCAGGAGGTTGGCTTAGAAGCAGCCACCCTTTAAAGAGTGCGTAATAGCTCACTGGTCGAGCGACTCGGCGCCGAAAATTTTCGGAACTAAGTCTGATACCGAAGCTACGGGTGCGTAGCAATACGCGCGGTAGGGGAGCGTTCTTGCAGAGTTGAAGCTGTATCGTAAGAAGCAGTGGATCAGCAAGAAGTGAGGATGCAGGCATAAGTAGCGATAATGCCGGTTAAATTCCGGCACACCGTAAACCCAAGGTTTCCTCCGCAAGGCAACTCCGCGGAGGGTTAGTCGGCCCCTAAGACGAGGCCGAAAGGCGTAGTCGATGGGAAACAGGTCCTAATTCCTGTACTATATTATTTTGGTTTGACTGATGGGGTGACGCAGAAGGATACGGATACGGTATGACGGTTTCCGGACAAGGTTGTAGAGCGTTGATGGGGTTAGGCAAATCCGGCCCCGGAGCTTGAGAGCTGATGTTGATCGGATCTTCGGATCACGAGTAATTCCTGATTCCATGCTGCCAAGAAAAACCTCTAAAGAACAAAGTAGTGTAACCGTACTCTAAACCGACACAGGTGGGTGAGGAGAATATCCTAAGGTGCGCGAGATAAACCTCGCTAAGGAACTCGGCAAAATCACCCCGTAACTTCGGGAGAAGGGGGGCCTTATTATGGTGAAGGACTTGCGTCCGGAGCCAGAAAAGGCCGCAGAGAAGAGTCCGCGGCGACTGTTTACCAAAAACATAGGTCTCTGCTAACATGCAAATGGATGTATAGGGACTGACACCTGCCCGGTGCTGGAAGGTTAAGAGGAAAGGTTAGCTTTCGAGCGAAGCTTTGAATTGAAGCCCCAGTAAACGGCGGCCGTAACTATGACGGTCCTAAGGTAGCGAAATTC
>DYOB01000277.1 GCA_020720765.1 Borreliella garinii | reverse complement strand
CCCTACACCGGTAGCCGAACTTAGAATGCCAAGAGTTACGCCTTGATTCTTCCTGGTCGTCTTGATTCTTTCACCTAATTCCATGCCCATCTCCTTTTTAATTTCTAATATTGCGAATACATCTATCATCTTTTTCGCATATCGCAATATTTATTTTAAAAAAATTGATGATTGCGTAATTTATTTTATGAAATAAATAGGCCAGTATATATAAAACAAATAGTTACGCTTTTTGCGAAAACGTTTGCAAAATACGAAAAAAAAGCATAGAATGAAGATATGGAAAAATTTAAAAATATAGAAATGGGCAGGAGGATAAAGCGAATTAGGGACAGTCTTGGTCTAAACCAAACTGAGTTCGGTGAATTGTTGGGTGGTCTCGCCGCCAGTACAATCTCTGGGTATGAAACAGGAGATAGGGAGCCAAGGATCAAGATTCTCAAGGAAATTTCAAGTCTTGGGGGAATGTCTATTGGCTCTTTTGTGAGTTGCCTGGAAGGTGAAACACTTGGAGATAATATTCAACAAGAAAATGAGCCAGTGCAAACAGGACAAGTTTCTATCAGCACTGATTCATGTAGTCCATGTGTTCAGGCACGTATGATGCGGCAGGTTGATCAGATACCAGATAAAAAGACACAAGATAAAAAGCAGGAATTTGAGGACGACTATGAGGTCATTAGCATCAAGGAGATGGTGAACATGACCATTGAGGTGCTGGAGTCTAAAACAGTTTTTAGGTCAGCTCTGGCATCAAGCGTTAGAGCTTTTCATGATGCAGTTATGAAGGAGGAAGAAATGGATTTAGTACGACAGGAAATGAAAGAGATGAGTGAGCGCATGGAAAGAATGGAGCAAATGCTGCTTTCTCTCGGAGCCTCTCTGCCAGAAAAAAGAGACAAATCGGCCGTTGCTTAGATTGGTTTCTGCAAGGATATCATCTGCAACTCCTCATAATAAAGATGTGCAAAAAACTAATCAAGTAACTAAAGAAAATGATAATGATTTGTTGTAAAAAAATAGGGAAGGATTGAGAAGGTCTTTTTAAGAGTAATATAAGCGAAAAGAGATACGGGGAGAGATCAATTTGTGCCGTGTGATAAATGGACAATGAGTGTTTTTTGCTGTGGGTTTTGTTCGTTAACTTGCCGGCCATTTTTTTTTCAGTGCTATGCCTTTTTTGAAATTCATACAGCTACTTTATAATAACTATGTCTGTTTATAAACACCCCACCAAGCAGGGATGGCAATTGATCAAAATTTTTCATGGTCGCAAGGAAAAGCCGGATTATATACCGTTTTGCGGTAGCAAGGAAGAGGCCCTGAAATTCGAGGCTGAGCTACGCGGGACAGTGAATCATGCAGATCCTGGATGGAACGATCTGCTCCCTGATTTCCTGCTGACCTATAAAAATCGGTCCAGCCTCAGGGGAATGGAAGTGATGACAAATTCTATGCGACATTTGACCGGATTTTTTGGCGGGTACAAAATACGACATATCACAGCACTTTTGATTGAACAATATAAAGCACGTCGGCTCACTGATGGAGTGAAAAAACGGACCATCAATATCGAGCTTTCCGGTTTGTCCGCATATCTGAACTGGCAGAATGAGACCACTGGCAGTTCACATAAGCTCCCTAAGCGATTCACTCGCCGAGAGACGCGGCCGCCGTTGCCTCAGGTGTTGACTATCCAGGAGCTTGGTGATATTCTAAGCCATTTGCATGGTGATATCCAGATCATTGTCACTCTCATGGCCCTGTGTGGACTTCGACGAAACGAAGCCCTGACGCTTACTGCGGCTCAGGTGGATTTTACGGGAAAGTTGTTGCGTATCTACGGTAAGGGGGGGAAGTGGCGACTGGCACCGGTTGAGGCATCAGGAATCATGGACAGAATAGATGAATTGTGTAGGCAGCGGCCTCATGGAATGATTTTTATTTCACCCAGAACCGGTAGGCCTTGGGTAGATATTCGTAAACAGATAACCACAGCGGCTAAAAGGGCCGGGATAACAAAGCATGTCAATCCACACCTTTTCCGCCATTCATTCGCGACGGCATTGATTAACGGCGGGGCTGATATCCGGGTCATTCAGGAGCTTCTCGGTCATTCCGAACTGGCCACTACCCAGATTTATACTCAAGTGGCAGACACGATCAAGCGGGCTGAGACATCAAGACTATGCGCTAATGTCGCTAACCTGCAAAGTCATAGTGACAAAGGGTTTCCTCTTGAAAACAGATAACTTGGGAGCAGGAGGCCGGAGGTTCGAATCCTCTCGCCCCGACCAT
>DYOB01000276.1 GCA_020720765.1 Borreliella garinii | reverse complement strand
CCCAATTAACACCCTAAACGCATGGGAGATTAACAATAAATGAGTACCACCATGCCCACGCCTTCGGAAATTGCCCGGCAAGTGCAGCCCGTCCTCGCGCAGCGCATCGAAATCAGCGCCGCGTACCTTTTTGGGTCGGCCGCCAAAGGCCGGATGCAGCCCGACAGCGATATCGACATCGCCCTTTTGCTGGATCGGTAGCCCCAGGCCCTGACCCGTAAAGCCTTGCTGGACAGCCTGCTGCCGGTGCTGGGCCGCATCCTGCGGCGGGAGGTGCATCTCCTGTTTTTGAACAACGCTTCCTATCTGGCCCGTGCGCAGGTTTTTAACCACGGAGAACTCCTCTATGTACGGGATCGGCAGGAACTGGTCAGGTTCCGCATGATCAGCACCGCCATGCTGGCGGATTTTATGCCCTGTTTGCGCATGACCCAGCAGGGTCTGGAAAAAAGATTGAGGCACAGTCATGGTGGATAAGAACATTATCCTGGCCAAAATCTCGGCCATGGAAAAGCATCTGCGTCGGCTCCGAACGAAACGGGAGATCGCTCTGGATATTTTTTGCGGGATATTGATCGCCAGGAAAGCATTTTATTCAATCTGCAGATGGCCATCCAGAGTTGTATCGACCTTGCCGCCCACGTGGTCAGTGAAGAGGGGCTCGGTGCGGCCGGAAGCACCAACGAGCTTTTTTATCTCTTGGAGGGCAAAGGCCTCATCGCGCCCGAATTGACGGAGGCCATGGTCAAAGCCGTGGGTTTTCGCAACCTGGTTGTCCATCAATACGGCAAGATAGACCTGGAAGTGGTTTTCCGGGTATGTCACGAGAATGTGGCTGATCTGGAAAAATTCGTCCAAGCGCTCATGGGCAAATACTAACCAGACAATGCTCATCTTGAGAACACAAAAGGGGGAAATGGGGTCTGTCCCCTATTTCTCCAGGAAAAGAAAAGCGTATTGCCAAGCTGGAAGCCGATTTGGCAGAAACAGGGCAACGTCAAAAACTTCTGGGTGATGAAATGGTCAGGACGAAGCGCAGATCGATCTGATCAAGGATGTATTGTTGCGGGAGCCGGGGATATGACTTTCCTGACGCCTCTGTTGATTGCTGACACATAAAAAAATTGTTAGACAGATATGACCCGATGACCGCTATAGCAGATATCATCACCAGTGGAGAGTCAGAGACGCTTGAGTTCAAAGAGCGTTTCAGTGTTGAGGTGATTGAAACAGCCGTCGCTTTTGCCAACAACAAAGGAGGGCGGATTGTTATCGGTGTGTCAGATTCAGGCAAAGCCATTGCTCAGACCTTTGGTAAAGAAGTGCTGCGTGATTACGTGAACCGGATTGCCACGGCAACGGAGCCTACGGTTATTCCCGAGGTAGAAAAACTCTCGACACCCGAGGGAGAGATTATCGTGCTGTCGGTAAACGAGTTCCCTCTAAAGCCGGTTGCTGTACGGGGACGTTGTTATCGCCGTGCGGGAAGCACTACACGCCAGATGTCCCCGGTTGAAATTGCTGAAATGCATTTGCGGAGCACTGGCCAAAGCATGGATGCCGTCATCGTTTCTGGAAAAAATCAGGAGGATCTGGATTTTGAAGCTGTACGATCTTATATGCGGCAATCCAATGTCATTAACTTAACAATCCATAGCTCCAATGTAGCTCCTGAGAATCAAAAAAACACCCGGTGTCATTCCGAGCAAAGCGAGGAATCTTTGCCGGGGCGGATATGTATGGCACCCTTGAAGATTTCTCCCGTTGGTCGAAATGACAACATGGTTCATTCCAGGATTATCGCTGGTAGGTCTTCGTTAAGTTAATGACATTGTGCGGCAATCCACGGCAAGAGGACGGCGCACTTTTCATGAACAGGAAGACCCCTGGCAGGTTTTAAGAAAATTAGAATTGGTCAGGTCTGAAGATGAAATCACCCGCGCCGCTCTTTTATTGTTTGGGAAAAATTCACAGTCGCCATTGACCCAGTCAGTTGTACATGCCGGGCGCTTCCGGGAAAAAGTTCACATTATGGATGATCGCATCGTCGAGGGCTCAATCATCAATCAGGTTGATGAGACGATGGAATTCATCAAAAAAAACCTGCATGTCCGTTTTGAGATCACCGGTGCCCCGGCTCGTAAAGAGATCTGGGACTATCCTTTGATTGCTCTGCGCGAGGCGGTAACCAATGCAATTTGCCATCGTGATTATGGCGATGTGGCGGATATCCAGATTAAGATTTTTGAGGATACTCTGCAGATTTGGAGCCCTGGTTTTTTGCCGTTTAATATGACA
>DYOB01000275.1 GCA_020720765.1 Borreliella garinii | reverse complement strand
GTATCACACAGTTCAACCTCAAGTAAATTCCTGCGGTCTCAAGCGCGACAGGCTCCTAACTACGTTTTTAAATTCTAGCGATTGTATGATTTTATTAAAGCTGTATATTTGTAGAATATGAATATAAATCAAAACCCCAAAAGTATTTATTGGGTTTTTTTAACACTTATATTTTTGGGTTGTACCAGCGTGGAAGTCGTAAAAATAGAAGAAATTCGGGGAGATCCTCCGCTTACCCTAATTCACCTTACGGACCTTCATCTAAGGAATCAAGACGCACAATACACCGAGGTAGTGAAAAAGGTTCAGGAGATAAACCCCGACATCGTTGTAATAACGGGGGATCATTACAGCGAGAAAGGCCGGCATGAGTTGGTGATCTGGTTTCTGGACCAGCTTTCAAGTGTTAAGCATAAGGCTGCGATTCTTGGAAACCATGAGTATTGGAGCGGTGAAAACCTTGACGAGACCCGGGAAGTTTTCGAGTCGAGAGGATGGGCTTTTCTGGTCAACCAGGAAGTTGAATGGACCATAAATGAAAGAATGGTAAGGGTCTATGGTGTGGATGACCTCATTTCGGGACAATGGGGCCTTGAAGGGATTGATCCTGCATTGGTCGATATTTTTCTTATCCATGAACCGGAACTCTTTGATTTAATTTTAGAATCATCACCCGACCTGACGGGGAAAATCTTCTTGGCGGGGCATACCCATGGAGGGCAGATCACTTTTTTCGGGAAATCCATTTTTCTTCCGCAAGGAACAAAGGATTATGACAGGGGTATCTTCCGAAAAAATGGCAATATGCTTTTCGTTTCAAAGGGTTTGGGCAATTCTGGACCTCGATTCCGGTTCTTCGCTGATTATGATATAGGTTTATTAACATTCTAAGAAAAAATTTTGGAACCTTCTGAATTATTCTTCGACTTCATTGGTTGAATAATAAGAGAGGTACACCATGGTCCGAATTTTATCTAAAGTTATATTTGCCTTCCTTTCCTTTCAGGCTTTTGCCCAACCAGGCGGAGGGGTACCGCCGCCCGGTGCACCTTCTGGCCCGAACCTTTTCGTGGAAGCTGCGATTTCTGGCGGAGGAAGGGCTGTACAAGTAGCAGGAAGGCTTTCTCCCTCGCGGACATTAATTATAACCGCTCCGATAAACGGAACAGTAGGACGCATTGCCCTCGGCACCGGGGCAAGGGTTGGCTCGAATCAGCAGCTTTTATCAATATTTCGGTCCGAGGCCGGAGAATCCTTCCGTCCGGTCCCCATTGAATCCAGGATCAATGGGGTGATTTCGCGTATCCATGTCCAGGAAGGGCAGGAGGTGTCGAACGGCCAAGCCCTTGTGACTGTTCTGGATGTACTGACCTACGAACTCCGCACAGCATTGAGTGACCGGGATTCTCTCGAAGTCCGTCAGCGCTTGGGATCGGTTCTCGTGCTAAAAGACAGTGAAGGCGCTGAGTATCGAGGAAGGATAAAAACTCTTTCCGAGGAACCCGATTACGAAACCGGCGGCATCGACTGCTAACTCCTCCCAGCCCGACTACCTCATGGTTTCTTGACCAGTCCCGGGGGCACTATCTAACCCTTAAACCCGACAAGATACTCTCCTTCGGGGTAACGGTTTCGGACGTAAATACCGCACTTCAAACCGGGTTAACGCCTTTACCTGTCGGAACTCTTCGAGGGGAGCAATCACGGTACAGCGTCCGCATCAACAGCGGAAGCGGAGAACTCGATACGCTTGAGACACTGGTGGTTCTCAGGCGCGATACGTTTTCGGTCCGCTTGAGCGATGTTGCCGATGTCGAGATCAAGAGAACCATACCCAACCGTGTTTTCCTTGTGGAGGGTGTGGCCGCTATCCAAGTCAGTATCACCCCGCTGGACGGGGGTGACCTCACTTCCTTGACCGACGATTCGACAAAGATTCTTTCGGAAAGTGTAAGCAAGGGTACCCTGCCGGCTGATACCCAATTCCTCTTTTACCTGGACCCTGCCAAGTATATCCGGCGAAGCATTTCCAGCGTCGTGCAGTCGGCTCTCGTCGGAGGTATCCTCGCCATCCTCATAGTTTTCCTCTTTCTGGGGGAGGTTAGGAATACCATCATCGTCGCCGTCTCCATCCCCATCAGTGTTATTTACTCTATTTTCCTGATGTGGGCTATCGGCATGTCTTTTAACCTTATCAGTCTCGGGGGATTGGCGCTGTCGGTGGGTATGATCGTGGATGCGACTACAGGCCCCCTCTAAAAACCTAACGGTTACGGGACTTGGGCCTTTCCTCCCAGGTTT
>DYOB01000274.1 GCA_020720765.1 Borreliella garinii | reverse complement strand
CGGCGGATATTGAGCAGACGTTAGCGTATGGGGTGCATGGGCCGAAAGAGTTGGTGGTGATATTAATCTGAGGGATGCGCTACTATTCAAGTATTGGAAGTAACAGGTTTTTCTCATGCTTGGAACGAATCTCACATTCACAGGTGTAAAAGGTGTCGGCACAGTCGCCTTAGAGCTACAGCCTGACCAGCGCGTCTACACATTGATCGGCGCAAATGGCGTGGGAAAAACCAAGACATTAGAAGCACTATTCCAACTGTTGCTATTCACTCACCAAGAAATGAGTAAGTTGGGTATGATGCTCGTCATACCCGAAACATGGGTATGCAGTGCTGTGCAATCATCTACCCTAAACCTACAATTCCCCACACAAAATACCATTCCTAATGAGGTGGCTACACAAACACCACGCCATGCATTGCCTGTTGTATTTCTTGCTTCTCAGAACCGTGGATTTATTCAGCACAGCAGTAATCCAGCTAAAACGATTGGTTCACGGGCGCAACGCAGTACCTCTTACTTAACCAGCTTGATTCATGGCATGAAGACCAATTTTTCTAGTCTGAATATGAATACGGGTATTGAAGAATGGTTTGTGACGTTGGCGCAATCTTCTAACCGTTTTCAGGCACAAGAAGACAACCGTGAAATTGAAATCAAAACTGTTTTAAAGCTGATGCATGATCTTGATGAGCGGATTGATCCGCAATTCATGGAAATCAGTGGTGATGGTCGGGTTAGCCTGAAAATCGAGGGTGAAAAGCGTGAACTTTCTCATTTGAGCACGGGCTTCGCTTCAATTCTGAAAATCATTCAGGCAATTGTGTCTGGCTATGGTTATTTCACCAACGAAACCCAACTGCAAAACGTTAGGGGTATTGTGCTAATCGACGAAATTGAGAGTCATCTGCACATTTCTTGGCAGGCACACATTATTCCTTTACTCAAACGTTTGTTCCCTAATACTATTTTCTATATTACTACCCATTCCTCCATCGTGCTTTCCCAACTGGAAGAAGGTGAAGCCTATCGGCTGGAACGGGATGCTGATGGCATCGTGCGCACCCGCTTGATTCAATCTCCTAACAAAGCTGCCATAGTTGATTTGCTTGAAGATGCTTTTGGTATCGACATCAATCGGCTGAAGCTGGAAAATACATTCTCGCAAGAGCGAAAAGCCACCAAACAAGAGCTGCTGTCTCTGCTGCAAAGTGTTTGGGGGGAATAGTCCATGGCAAAACGGGTATTACTGGATGCGAATCTGTTGATCGCAGCCTACGATGAAGAAGGCACTACCTCCAATCAAGAGCGCGAACAAGCACGTAAAACGATCCTCAATCTGTTAGTGGATGATACTGTTGAAGAGCTTGTCATCACCCCCTTGATTCGCTACGAAGTGTTGCGTGGTGTTGGTTGGAAACAAGATATACGTTATCAACAAGTGCAAAAACACCTGACAAAGTTCACGGAACTGGATATTAAACGTCAGGTATCCGAACTCGCCGCCAATCTGTATCGTTATGATACCCATAAGACAAAACTGACTAGCGAACCCCGTAATCTCGAAAAACGTAAATTCGACGTTTTTCATTTCGCTACCGCCCAGTATTACGGGCTAATGTTGGCTTCGCAGGACTCGGATATTGCCAAGCTATACAAATTATATGAAGAATTTGAGCAGGCGAGTGCAACAAGTCAATCAGCCGATTCATTAACGTCTGATCGAGATTTATGAAGGGTGTATCCCTCGCATTTTTTGTCTGCGTCCTGTTTTTTATCGCAGCGAATGCCGCGTCTACTGAAATTATCCAGAATACAGTTGTTGCTTTAAGCCAATCCGAACAAACATGGCTAAAGCAACGCGAAGGCGCACCCCTGCGCTATTGCTTCAGCCCTGTCTGGAAACCCTACGACTTCCTAGAGGATGGCACGCACAAAGGCATTTTCGCCGATTACGTGCACCTTTTTTCTGAACGCTTGAATCTCCCGTTGCAGCCGGTGTTGAGCAATACGTGGGGCGAAGCTTTGCAGTTTGTCCGCGAAGGCAAGTGCGATTTCCTCTCTGGCGCGGTAAAAACCCCTGAGCGTGAGGATTTTTTGTCCTTCACCACGCCGTATTATCAAACGTCGCATGTTTTGCTGGCCAAATCCGGTCAACCGTTTGTGCAGTCATTGGCGGATATTGCCGATCAAAAGATCGTTATTCCCACCGGCGGTGCAGTTGGCGTGCGTTTGCGCCAAGACTACCCCCGTACCCTTTTTATTGAGGCAGAAACCCCCGATGCGCTGTTTGAAAAGGTGG